>JABSRF010000119.1 GCA_013215275.1 Oligoflexales bacterium
CATCCGTTTCTACCAAAATATAGCGTTCTGATCACACATGAATAGTGGGTAGAATATTTATTTGGAGTTACCTTATGTAGCCATTGATTACACTTCGTATTCGGAAGAAGAGTTTGCAAACCTGCCAAAAAGCCAAGAGTTGAAAGATGCCGTCATTCCCATGAAAGAAATGCTCTTAGTTCCAAACGAAACCATTTTGTCTTGGACGAGTCTGGTGAAGGACTACCTAACAGGTGCGAGCAATATTCTTCCTGACGCTGAAGCTTGGTGCTCAGATGCAGCTAACCAATGCCTGAAAGTGGATGAGGATCTTTTGAATGCATGGCAACAAGATAGATCCATAAAGTCTTTTTGGCACCCTACTCATGGGGATCAATTAGATGCTGCCGATGGGTTTAGGTCTACCCTACTTGGCACTCTTAACATCGATGTCCTCGAAAAAAATGGAAACGGTGATGACTTACTGCTCGAAAACAAGTGCGAGTTCAGCTGGAATAGCGGCACCTTATTTGAGCAACAAATTCGGGTAGGTGATCTGCTGGAAGGGTATTTGGACCCTCAGTCTCCTGTCAGGGCTCATTTTAATCAGTTCCTTGGTAGCAACCCAAGCGTTTCGGAAAGAAAAAGAATACTTGACCAGGTAGGTACCCTTGAGTGCGGCAGGAACTCCCAGGTCATAAGTGATATTGCTAGTTATCATTTTGATAGCAGCTCAGGAGAAACGAAAAGGCAAAAATGGGCCTTCGCAGTTCATACCATAGAAACTGCGATCGCATTCGCTGCTTTAGCTGTGGTTGCAATTGTTGCAGGTCCAGAGTTGCCTCTTGGCTTGTCAACCTTAATAAGCGTTGTAGAAGGAACCCTATTTGCACAAATGCTATGGCAGACCAGCACAGGTTGGATCGATTATAAACATTGCAAAGATGATAATGGCGCTGATGCATGCTGGAGAGAAAAAGCGGAAGCCATCACGAGTAACATATTTACAGTTCTGCCATTTTTGATCAAGGGCGGTAATGAATTACTTTTCAAAGGAAAAACTATCGAGGTCCTTGAGGAAAATGGCCTAAATGAAGAAGCTGAATATTATGAAAATAGGTCTACTGGTGAAGATGGAGGAATGTGTCTAACCGGTGGCCTAGGACTCACTTGTAACAACGGCAATGGTGGATCAGGAAATAGTATATCAACTGATCTAAACAACTTCTCCGGTAAAGCCGCAGGAACAGAGTTTCAAACGGAACTCAACTTTAGTGGTCGTAAGGCTGATGCCCACATAGCAATAGAAAGCATAACTCCCAAGACCGGTACAATCACAGATCTTGCGGAGTATCAGAGCCTTGTGGATCAAGCTACCACAAATGGAGGTAAAGAAGTTAAGGTTCTTGATATTGCTAAAGCTACTGAAGCTGTTGCCGCCCAATTTGGTCAAACGGTTGGAGAATTCCTTGCAGATGGTTATTCAAATGAAGATATCATGAACTTTGCTGATTCATTAGATTTGGCACCCCAGATTAAGCTGCGCATATATTCATGCGGCCCAATTAAATTCGCTGAGCTCGCTACCTTGGAAGCCTCTCCTCAACTGAGCGGAAACGATATTATGAAGGTGGTTGACACCATCATGGAAGATTACGATGGCTACAGAATGTACCTGAGTGATGAGGCTAGGGTTGACTCGTTAAGAGGAACCTCAAATCCATCAACATTAATGAATTTTAGAATGTTTCGATATTTTACTGGGAAAACCGGATGGTATGAAGCCTTTGGCTTTGAGCCGGTCGGAGACACTCAATTTGCATCTATCATGAATCGCTTTAAAGGTAAAAGCTTGACTCAGGTTATTAGCGATATTGAAGCTTACAAAGCAAATCCTGATGTTACAGGAAATCGTCTAAATGGCCTAACAGATAGTCTTTTAGATCTAGTGAGAGAAGAAAATGCGAAAGCCGATGGCTGCAGAACTTTGGAATGCTTTAGAACTCAATACGATGGAAAAATAGGGAGCGATGGTAATCCAATAAACGGTAATGATATGATTTTTAATGGGTATTTTGAAATGCTGAGAAATACTAGCTTGCCAGGTCTAGCTACAGATTCTGCTGATGTGAGGGCATTTCATGACAATCACTATTTAAAAATAGAGAATGCTAAGAATATCTCCCCATAGGCACATTGCTATGAGGATTGAGAAGAATCTTTCAGGAGGTTTTTAATAAGCTTGATATTGGTTTCGACGAATATGTTTTTATAAGCTTCCGGAAGATTCAACTCTTTGAGCAGATCATCAATCTTAGTTGACCTAAGCTTTTCCCTGACTTCATCTAATGAAAACTCTTGAGAAACCTGCTCTGAAAATTCTGCAACCATTCCCCTATACCGTTCAGAACACCTAAAAGAAATTCTTGCAAGCTGGTATCTAGCGACTGCATAGCTAAGCTTTAAGTCTTTATGACTATTATCAATACTTGAAAATGAACTAAGGCACTCGTTGCTAAGCTCTCGATCTATTTCTTCTTTGATCAGGTCCCGAAAGCCCCTGATATGGGCCTTAAAATCTGTTGATACAGAGGAGTTCAAGCTTGCCCATAATTTGCCCCATATGCGAGCGCCGACTTTTTCGCCAATTTCTTGCCCAAGTAAGTCTCTAGCCTTGAGCCATGACTGCACCCATATCTGTAAATCCACAAATATAGCTGCTAGCTTCTCTATATCTGAATCGAAAGCAGGGATAAGATCGATTAAATGTCCATCACTTAGGGTACTGAGGTACAGACGATTAAACTCTGCTACCTCCTCTACAGACGAGCACTGCATTTGTTCCATATTTGATATCGAGGCATCAAGGTACGCGAATTGCTTATCGTTGACTTTTTCTGCTCCCACTGAAATTGAACTGATTATGCTACAGGCCAATAATACATAGAAATAGTTTTTCATCTATTTATAAACTCCGCTCTTATTCTCAGGAAATGACGGCAAAAGAACCATCCATGGTTTTTTATGAAACTCAATTTCTGCATAGCTATTCGTTTTGAACATAAGGCCTGGACTCTCAACAGAATTCTGAATTTGCCTTCCAAGCTTATCTAATTGAACCCAATAAATACCTGCTGTTAAATTTGAGACGTTTTCACAGGAATTTTCAGGGCCGTTATCATCGAAAATAAGATGGACCTGATGGTTGTTAGCTCCCCCTTGTATATGGGGATCTGCCATTAGAATCTTCACAGTTCCATCAGCCTCCTCTTTGGCACCAATCATTGCCATAGCAAATTGGCCATCATCCGGGATTAAGGGCATGGCCTTAGCTTGCAAAAAATGCTCTAATATTAAAGACCGAAATTCTGAAAAATTAACTTCACTATCGAGAACAGTGGTAGGAATAGACCTTTTTACCAAAGAATCAGGAATGCCGTTGACCGAAGTCAGGTGCGAAGAGATACCAAAATAATGTAAAATCAGCTTACTGACAAATGGGTTACTCCATCCATACTCGTGCTGGTATGGACTGAATCTTCCAGCTGAAAAAAGATCAGAGCCATTTGGAGAGTAGTCTGGATGGTTCCCATTTTCTATATAATCATCATATATTTTTCTTAAATTTTCTTTAGGTCCAAAAAGGTGAAAAAGAGTTTCAAAGTGGGGAACTTCGTCTAAAAGCGTGCTTAGGCTGGTTTGAGCAGCCCGCCAGCAACACCCCCAACTATGGTCAACAATCCCCTCACTGTTATAAGGGTAAAAGGTAGCCCTATCTGAAATACCCTCAGTCCCGAACCCAGTTGCATCGATCCATTTATGAGGGGGAACGATCAAGTTATCCTGGGTATTTAGCTGGGAACGAGCTTGGTCTAGTTGTTCTTGGAGCGCAAGAACTTGGCCCCATTGTGCTTCTGTGACTAGGGTTGAGAAATCAGGAATGGTAGTCGTCAATATGCTTCCAATTCGATTAAGTGACGACTCTGATATATTGACGGTACTTTTTAACAGGCCTTCAGGATTGACATCACCATGACTCATCAACCCGCGCCGATAACTCGGTTGCATGCGTTGGTTATGGATATAAGATGACAAATTTTTTTCTAAGTCCATTTTCCATGAACCATCATTAGAAGAATAAGAGTTGGTCGCATTAATGAGCAAAAGAAAAAACGGTATTAAGACCCTTAACATATAGTATTCCGTATTATAAATAATGGTGACTAAGTCAGATACAACTATCTGACAGTCGTTTCAAGAAAATATTTTAATCGTTCATGATTTCAAGGTCTTAACATGAGACAATAAGCTGGTTATTCTTTAATAGTTTCATTTAGTAGAGATTTCAATAATCTAACGCCCCTCAATAATCTCCACATTGATTGCCTGCTGATCTTTCTTTAGATACTCAAAGCTCTTATTCTCACTAAGCATGGTATTGTTGATAAAGTCAGCAATCATCTCAGCGTTGAATTTCTTAACCAAGCTCTTATCAGCTCCTTCACTTGGCTTGCAAAACCTGGTTTTATTAGCGATCCAAGCAAAACCATCATCCAGCAAATCCACATGCGCATAATCAAGGGCATTCACATACCACTTGGGCCCAGTAAATGCTTCGTAAAAATGCATTGAGGACAAACCCTCCGGACAACAAGGAGGAAACCACTTGCGGTCATACCCTGGCTCCTTACAAAACTCTGTGCCAGATACTAACAAGGGAGCCTTGAAGTTATTGTGCTCGTGCGGTTTTATCGTTTTTTCGGTTTTTCCAAACGGGTCTCCATCCACAGGATCAAGTAAAACAATTCCTTTGGTCTCTTCCATATTCAGGCGATAGAACGCTATCACAGGCTGTGCACCGGAACTATGCCCCATAAGAACAGTCTGATCCCAATTAAGCAAATCTTGTGCGATCCCTCGATGCTTTTTATAGAGGTAAGGATTAAGCTTTTGCTTAAGAACGGAGACCGCTTCGAAGCTTTCTTTTGCAGTTGCTTTAAATTGGCCGGGGTAGTTCTTTGTGCTATGCAGAGAAATGACATTAATGCCCTTTGCAGTCATCTGTTTAATAAAGCCGCCATAAACCTTAGCAGTAATTAGCCCTGTCATTCCCGTAAAAAAAATGATCACAGGTTGGGACTTTTTCGTTTTTGGGAACCAAATTTGTAAGTCTAAGTTTAAGCCATCAATACTCTTCTTTGCGATTTGCTCACTCCTAACCGGGAGGCCTTTGTCATTGCCGAAGAATGGAAAGCTGTAAGCCATGGGAGTGACTAAAAACTGGCTAAGTGCCAAGATAAAGACAATAGGGAGCATGCTCAATGAACTGGACTTAATTTTTTTTTCGCCTTTCTTTTCAAATCTGGAACAAGACTTTTTTATCAACATAAAATCTCCCTATTTGAATTTTTTGATAAATTTTCTCTAATTGGGAGTTTAATAATTTACATAATTACCTGTTATGTCAATAACTATAGGCCGTAAGGCTTGGTGGGTAGTATGTACGCAGTCTGTTCGTTAGGATGATCTCATTTTCCTCAGCTTTCTTATGGAATAATAAGTTATGTAAATAATGTCGTCGAAGATGTGCAGGATAACCGGCAAGATGATGGTCGTGAGGAATGATCCAAAAAACATACCCCATCCAAGTGCTAAGGCAATGGGAACCACAAAGCGGTCGATGCCTCCTAGCCCATAAGCAGTGGGTAGAATCCCAGCAGTGGTTGTGACCGTGGTCAGAAAGATTGGGCGCAATCGTGACTTTGCAGCATTTATGATCGACTGCACCTTGGTGTTATCCATCTTACGCTCTTTGTTTACGAAATCCATAAATACAATGGCGTTGTTTACGATAACCCCAGCCAACGCAATCATGCCAATCACTCCAAGGAAGCTTAGGGGCATTCCGTGGAAATAAAATGTCCAGATGACCGATAACAGACCAAGAGGCACCACCAATGCGATGATGAGGAGTTGGTATACGTTGTTAAACTGTAACATCAGGATCAAAACTATCACGATAAGGGCAATCGCAAAGGTATTCCTTAGGCTCGCAAAACTTTCACGCCGATCTTGTTCTTCGCCTCCAAACTTAAAGGACAGTCCAGGGATCTGCTTTTTGATAACTTTAAGCCGCTCTCTCATGATTTCGTTAGCTTTTTTTGACGTGAGGATTGATTCGTCAACCTCAGCTTCGACCTTAATACTCCTGTAGGCATCAATATGCTCTAAGGAACCCAAGCTCGTATTTCTTTCAAACTTAGCCACAGATTTTAAGCGAATAAGACGGCCTCTTTGATTTGGGATCAGGGTATTACCCAGGGATTCAAGCCCGCCTTTTTTATCCTCTGATAGGGTTACCCTGATATCAATCTCTTCATCAAACTGCTGAATGTTATCAACAACGATTCCATCGTAGGTGGCTCTCACGGCATTTGCCACATCGAGTTTTGATAAGGAAGCGAGTGAGAGCGCTTGATCGTCAAGCCTCACCACAATCTCTTCTTTGCCTGGAGTGTTGCTATCACTCACTGAGATCACTCCCTCTACCGATTCTAACTCCTGCTTTATGGCAGTAACGGCTTCATTGACCTTGTTGTAGTCTTCGGCAAAAATTTTGATGCTAACAGCCTTTCCCACAGGTGGACCAGACCGGCCTTTATTAATATCAAACTTATCGATGCCCTCAATGAGCTTAGCTCGGTCGCGAATCTGGCTGACCATCGTATCAACTGGCTGACTAAGCTCCTTATCTTCCGCCAAATAAACCTTCACCTGCCCATAGTGGGCTCCTATGGTGTTGCGTGCGGTACTCCTAGAGCCGAATTGTTTTGACCCTATCTGGGTTACAAAGTCAGCTAAGTCTTCCCCGCAAACATCCATCACAATATTCTCGATTGCCGCTACCGTTTGTTCATTTGCCGTTAACAAGGTGCCGATAGGGAGCTCGTACTTAATCGTAAAATTCTTTGCTTGAGTTCCTGGGAAAAAGACAAAGTCCATCTCCTTAATGGCAAAGTTAATTGAAAAGCCTACTAAAGCAACGATGATCACCGCTATAAGGTACCGAAGCTTCATGCAGATACGGATACAAGCCACGTAAGAAGGAACCGCATAGGTGTTCCATAGGTACACAATGGTAAATTTGCTTTCCCGTGGCTTAGGCTTGCTGACCCAGCTTGAAATATGACTTGGCAGTATGAAAAAGCACTCGAATAAACTAACGATCAATGCAATGACCACCCCTACGGGTAGGTATTGAATAAACTTACCAAAAATCCCTGACATCATCATGAGTGGAACAAAGGCAGCTAAGGTCGTTGCAATACTCGAAACCACCGGCTTCCAAATCTGCTGGGTACCTTCAATCGCGGCGGCTTCTGGATCAAGGCCTTCATCTAGCTTTCTTTGAGCATTTTCGGTGACCACGACGGCATCGTCCACCAGCATCCCTAGGACAATAATCAGTCCCATCATACTGATGAGGTTGAGGCTGACATCTCCATAATCAAAGATCATAATCGTCGCTAAGAACGAGAAAGGGATTCCAACTGCAGCGACAAGGGCAACGCGAATAGGGAGCATGATCGATAGGATTAAGAGGACCAAGACAAGCCCTACCACTAAGTTGTTTGAGAGTACGCTTACCCTTCGTCTAACGTTTTTAGATCGATCATTGAGAAAGCTGTATTGAATTTGCTCTGGAAGGTCTGCCTTAATTGAAAGCATTGTTTTTTTGATATTATCCACTAAACGAATGGAATCCGCAGAGATCTGCTTGAGGATCACGAGGTTAATGCCACTCTCACCATTGGTGCGGTATTTGACATCCTGGTCGGCAAAGCCATAGCTCACTTTGGCCACATCTTTGATGCGGATGAATTTCTCCGTAATAGTTGATCGAAGGATAACGTTTTCTATCGACTCAACATCCTCAGCCTCAACTTGGGTTTTAAGGACAAACTCTCTTTTTTTACCATCCTCATCGAAGGTTATATTTCCAGCAGGGATATCAATGTTTGCGCTTCTAAGGGCATTGACGATTTCTGTGAGGCCTACTTTGTACTGCCTGATCTTTTCAGGAAGCGCTTCCACCTTAATTTCATACTTTGGAAGCCCTTTGTAATTTATTGAGGCTACACCATCTAGTCGTTCTAATTTACGTTTGATTCGTTTGGCGTTTTCCCTAAGCTTTTCGAGTGGTAGATTGCTAAAGAGAGAAATCTCGATGAGCGGAGAGCTTTTATTTTCCGTCGCAGAAACCAGGGGATCTTCAGCAGCCTCGGGGAGATCTCTAAACTTATCAACAACATCTTGAACATCGGCTTCAGCTTCCTCCACTTCGACCTGATCAGGGTCTAACTTTAGGATAATGACACTCCTGCTTTCCACAGACACGGATGTTATCTCTTTAACCCCCTCAATTTCTAGTAAGTCTGACTCTAGGGGTGTTGTAATCAGGCTTTCCACAGATTCTGCAGAAGCGTTTGGATAGAGTGTCGTTATGGTTATCATGTCAAAACTGATGTTTGGAAAAGACTCCCTTCTAATTTTGAGGGTGGAGTAAATACCTGCAATCAAAACAAATGCTGTTAAAAGATTAACAAAAGTGTGTTGTTTGGCGAAATATTCTATGAGCTTGTTCATATGACCCTCATCGATTCATCGCAATATTAACGAACTTGCGTAAGTTTCCTGACTGTTTCCGCAGGTGCCATGCGGTGTTGTATAGCTGTGCAGATAGACTAGCTAAACTTGATTTGTTGTTAGTTAAGGAGTCTTCTGCTAAAAGTAGGGTGCTGAGGTCAGTTTTTCCTAAGCGAAAATCTTGATCGAGGAGTTTTATTCTTTGGGAATCCAAGTCTAGCTTTTTCGTGATAAACTGCCTTTTCTTTGAGATCATCTGCAGTGAGTTGCATGTTTCTAGCCAGTCACTAGCAAGGTTTGCCTTTTCCTGAGAGAGCAATATCTCATTTTCACTCCGGCTTTTAATAGCTTCAAGTTTTTCGACAGTATTTGCAGAGTTGCCGATAATCATATCGATACCCAGTGCGATGTAGTATTGGGGGTGCGTGAGGCTGGATGCTTTGCCTAAGCTAGTTGAAGTCTCATCATCGATGCCATTTGCCGAAATTCTGGCTGCGAGGTATACATCAGGCTTGGCATTGCTATTAATAGAAGAGAGCTTGTCGGTGAAGCTGTGAATTCGTTTCTGATAAACCTCACTGCTTAAGGAGCTTGCCACTGGAGTGTTCTTCTGACAAAGCTTTTGGACGTCCGCAATGCTTTCCTGAGCAAATTCAATATTAATTTTCTTTTCACGATACTGTTGATATAAGTCCATCTTAACAATGGTTCCGAGCCTAATCAGTAAGCTGAGAATCTGTTGGCTTGAATCAGAAACACTTTTCTCTGCACTTAGGATGGAAGAATCGATCTGTAAGATATCTTTCTTTTCTATAAAACCCCTTTTGTACTGCCTATCATAAATCTTTTTTCGTCTTTGCTCACGTTTGAGTCGCTCTTCAGCAGATGAAAGCTGGCTAAAAGCTGCCCATATGGTGAAGTACTGATCGATGACGACCTCCAGGTAATTTTCTATACCATCTTCCACCGAGTGTTTTTTGGCTATTTTTGCAGTGTCTGCTGCTGTTCTGGAGCTGCGATAGGCATATCCAAAGCTGTTTTTTAATAAGCTCTGCCGTAATTCGAGTTTGATCGTGCTCTCTTTATATTCGTTGGTTTGATTGGCAGGAGGGTTGCCTACCACAATTTCTTGCTCATTGGCAGAGGTGCTCAGCTCAGAAGATAGACTCGTCCCAGTTGAGAAAGCTTTGGAAACGTTGATGCTTATTTTTTGAGCTGCGCTACTGCTAGGGGCTGAGCTGCTGCGCTCATTTTTATCTTCAAGATGGCTAATGCTTGCACCGACCCGAGGGTCCAAAGCAGCGTCTATGCTTAGTAATGAAGCGTCGTTTGAGCTTAGGGAGTTTCTCTGTCTTGCAATGTCATCGCTATGACTGACGACTAGTTCCAAAAGCCATGGGACCGAGACTTTTACTTGGGTTGACGCGTAACTTTCTGAATAGACTGATATAAATGAAAATAAACTGACTGTGAGCATGGCTGTATTTACATACATTCATACATCCTTTATTGCGAGGCATTTGCTAAAGCTTGTTATGGTATAAAGTTTAACTCAATTTGAGGTCTTTTGCCGGAGTGTCCCAATCGGCTGAAAATCCCTTAGTCTGGAATGAATGAAGTGGCTGAGAGCCCTTTGTTGTTTTCAAAAAAATCAAAATCAATGCTAATGGCTGCACCAAAAATCACAGCCCCATAAGTGACCGATATTTTAGTTTCAATATTACAGCGGGTTACGCACTATCTAAGACTTCCAGTGTTGACGGTCTTTTTCGACTATTCGGATCAGTTAAGTCATCAGAAAGAAG
>JABSRF010000012.1 GCA_013215275.1 Oligoflexales bacterium
GTATCACAGGTTATCTAAAGTCGCCCTGCGAAGCGATGAAAATTTTTCTTCTGCACTTAATCTAGCAATCCGCCCATAACCTTAGCTGATCTATCTGCAAATACCATGGCGACCCTAAAGCTTTGATTTAAGCAATATCGATCTCAAGGTTGACAAACCAATGAACTTCTCAGTTTATCGAGTCATCTCAATGAATTCTGAAGCAAGGGGCGAAGTGACAAAATAAAGAATCAATTTCAGCCACTTGGATATTGGAGAATAAAAAACCAGACAAATAATCAGGCTCATAGCTAAACCTAATTATTATTTATATGGAAAAGTTTGCCAGTTTTTGCGAATAAAAATAAGAGGAAGCAGAGGATCTTAAAAAGATTAGCTCAAACAAATTAAGCAAATTACACCATATTGATAAAGGATATCCATTCTTTGCAGACCTAAGCCAGGATAGTGAAGGTCTAAAGCTGATAACTCAGAGAATAAGCACCAGCACATATATTATCAATGCGTTGGAGTAAGGCATCACTTAGCTCCACCCTATGCTCTTTTGTGCTAATCATGACCACGGTATTCGGGTAGGAAACCCTAAAGGCTACAGGAGTGTTCCCTTCGTTTTCCGAAAATGCTGAGCGCATATCTTTACACCAATGCTCACAGTCTTTTAGACGTTCCACGTCATCAAGCTGAATGGTTAAGGACTTGACCCGCTCCTGCCGGACTTCTTCTAGCTGATAGAGACTCTCCAGGGTGAAACGTAACTGACCTCCCTCAATAATTTCAGCATTTCCCATGGCAAGCACAGGAGTATCTTCGGGAGGAAGCTCCATTCCTTTTAACTGTTCTTCGAAGATGGTAGCCTCGATGCCAAACCCTTTTTCTTCCAAACGAAGCTGTGCCATGAGAGTACCGCGTTTTGTTCGCCTAAACTTAACACTACTTAAAAGCGCAACCACAGCGACCATTAGGCCACTTTTCTTGCCCATGGGTATCTTGTCCTTAGGGCGTACAGGAGCTTTTTCAAGAATACTCCTTAAGCTACCTATTCCGAAAGCAGGAACATCTGCTTTATAGAAATCAAGGGGGTGGCCCGAGAGAAAAAAGCCAAGTAGCTTTTTTTCGTTAAAGAGGTCACCCATATCCCACGACCTTTCAGCAGGAAAGATCTTTCCTAACCACGGAGCCCCACCTCCTTCTTGCTCGCTAGGAGCACTGCTCTGTTCATCAAAGGAAAACAGGCTAACCTGTCCCATAGACTTGGCTTCATGTAAATTTTGGCTATAGGTGACCAATTCTGGGATGATCTTATCCATGTCTTTACGGGAGTAACCAAAAGAATCGAGAGCTCCAGCAGCTGTCAGTAGCTGTAAGGTTTTCTTACCTAACTTTGCTAAATTGATTCGAGCTGCTAAATCCTCAAGGTTTTTATAGACACCGTGTGCTTCTCGCTCTTTAATTAAGGGCTCAAGTACAGCCTCCCCAACCCCTTTTATGGCTGCCAGAGCGAAGCCTACTTTTCCAGCCTCTGGCACATCAAAATCACGGAAGCTGCGATTGATATCAGGGGGTAAAATAGTGAAACCTAAGCGTATACAGTCTTCTGCATAGCGTATGATTTTTTCCGTATTATCCATATCACAGGTCATACTGGCCGCTAAAAACTCTTCTGGATAGTGAGTTTTCAAATAGGCTGTTTGATAACTAACCAGGCCATATGCTGCTGAGTGACTTTTGTTAAATCCATATTTTGCGAACTCAGCCATCAGATCGAAGATTTCTTCGGCTAATTTCTTATCAATATCATTCTCTACAGACCCAGTGACAAAACGCGTCTTCTGCTTTGCCATCTCTTCTGCAATTTTCTTACCCATTGCTCGACGAAGCAAGTCGGCTTCGCCTAAGGAATAGTTAGCAAGAACAGCAGCAATTTTTTGTACCTGCTCCTGATACAAAATCATTCCATAGGTGTCTTTTAAAATAGGTGCCAGAGACGGATGCGGATAGGAAATTTTCTGTCGACCATGCTTCCGTTCTACGAAGTCATCAACCATTCCTGAGCCCAAAGGCCCCGGACGGAATAAAGCAACCAAAGCGATGATGTCTTCAAAGGTACTTGGTTTTAGCTTCAAGATGAGCTGCGTCATCCCCATACTTTCACACTGGAATATGCCTACTGTATGGCCTTTCGAGACCATCTCATAAACAGCTGTATCATCAAGGGGAATCTTACCGATGTTAAAATCTGGATCTTTATTTTTCTTGAGTAGCCTGACAGCTGTGTCAATAACTGTCAGAGTTTTTAAACCGAGGAAGTCAAATTTTACCAAACCTACTTTCTCGGTAGGCTTCATTTCATATTGGGTAATATACGATTTCCCGTCAGTTGTGTAAACGGGAACAAAGCTGGTCATATCTCCGTCAGAAATAACAAGGCCGGCTGCATGGACAGAGGTGTGACTCGCAAGGCCTTCGAGTTTGAGTGCATAGTTCATGCAATCTTTGAGGGCCTCATCTTTTTCCATTTCTTCTTTTAAACGGGGCTCCTGCTCTAAGGCGTCCGTTAAGGTAATCCCCAGGTCAGGAGGGAAAAGCTTCGTGAATTGATCGACTCGGGAGTAACCTAAGTTCATGGCCCGGCCTACACTTTTTACTGCTCCCTTTGCCTGCATCTTTCCAAAGGTGGTAATCTGAGCAACGTTGCTAAAACCATACTTTTCTACGCAGTACTGAATCACTTCTTCTCTACGCCACTGACAAAAATCCACGTCAAAGTCAGGCATCGAAACACGTTCTGGATTCAAAAAACGTTCAAAGATTAAGTTATAGGGAAGAGGGTCTAAATCGGTGATTTTAAGGGCATATGCAACCAAGGATCCTGCACCTGAGCCACGCCCTGGGCCTACGGGGATCTCATGACGCTTTGCCCAGTTGATAAAGTCTTGAACGATCAGAAAGTAATCGGGAAAACCCATCTGGACGATGACCTTGAGTTCATACGTCAGCCTTTCCCAATAGACCTTTTTTTTGTCTTCCGTAAGGGGCGTGCCGCACTCATCAAGAACCCTGAAGCGATCCTCCAAGCCTTCCTTTGCAATCCTCTCAAGCGCCTCTACCGGTGACTCATTGGTGCCAAGGTCGATTTTTGGCAAATAGTAGGTATCCATCTTAATTTCGATACCAGAGCACTTACGCGCAACCTCCATCGTATTCGCAATGGCTTGTGGGTATGCTGCAAAGAGAGCCTGCATCTCTTCATCACTTGCCAGATGAAAATGGGCACTCCTTTGCCTTTCACGAATGTGATTGAGGGTGATGCCATTTTTGATCGCAACCGCTAATGCGTGGGTATCAGCAAAGTCTTTGTCCAGGTAGTGGGCATCTGCAGAAGCCACAAGAGGAATCTCAAAGTGCTCGGCAGCGGCAACCAAATCAGGGATTAAACGCCGTTGTTCGGAAAGGTTATTATTGATGAGCTCCACGTAGAAATTCGATGAGCCAAAGCGATCTTGCATGCGCTTCACGTAGCTCTTAAGCCCCTGATATGCCGCCTCTACATTCGGACTTCTGCTATCAAAGCTTAGTGCCCCACTGCCAGAGGCCTTGCGAAATTCTTTGACCCAAAAGGCAAACTCCCCTCGGAGGCAGGAGGTAAGTGCCACAAGTTGATCGGGATGTTTATCAAGTGCTTCTTCAGGAACAATGGGAACCTCATTTAAATTCCCATCGGTGTACCCACTGGAAACCACTTTAAGTAGGGCTTTGTAACCCTCAGTATCTTTTGCCAATAAAACTAGGTGAAAAGGACCGTAACTGCCTTCATCAGGGCCTTTGTCTTTTGCGTACTCTAAGCTTAATTCGGACCCACGGTGATATACTTCGCAGCCGATAATAGGAACGATGCCCGCCCCCTTGCAGGCTTGATAAAACTCAATGGCACCATGCATATTCCCATGATCGGTCAATGCAACATGACTGTGCCCTCTCTCGGCTGTTTTTTTGACCAGCTCCTTAATGCGAATGCTGCCATCCGCCAGAGAGTATTCACTATGCACATGCAAATGAGTATATACTGGAGATTTTTCTTCTAGTTCACCGTCCACTCAAACACCTTTATAATTTTGGGAATGGCTTAGCATCGTCACCGCAAAAGGGCTTTCCCTGTAAGATCCTTCGGCTAGGTTCGAGAGGGTCCATCTTAGAGCATCATAAGCCCAAGCAAAAGGGACTTAATAGCACAGGGAGCCTTCAAATTTACCATACTTCAGGCTAGATTATTAGGAAAACTGAAAAGTATGAAGAGCAATGGACCTTTCTAGGCCACTCTCAGGAAACTCGTGCTAATTCTGACAAATTGCAACAAATGCAAGGTCATCCTGCTTGCCCGCGCTTCCTAACATTCTCTCTAGGGCATGCTTAGCAACGAAACTACATATTTCACTGGGTCTTTGGGAAACAGGCATCTCGTTCAAACGAAAATTATCCGATAGTCCATCTGAAAATAGAAAAATCCGGTCCATCTTATGGAGCTTCTGCTGGGTCGCAACTTCTATACGCAGGTCAGGCCTGCCGATGTAGTTGGTCACCATATATTTGAGGTCTTCCGGAACGGTTTCATGAGCTTCGGCATTTATAAGGCCTGCCTCAACCCCTAGGCCATAAGGGCAATGAGCGGTGGTTTCATACTTTACCTTGCCGCGTCCACCCAGTAATACCCCAATTGAGTCACCTGCATGGTAAAAGCGACCGTATGAATCGTGCAGTGATCCTACCACTAAGGTGGACCCAGCCCCACTTCCAAGGTCTAAGACCTTCTGGTTGGCATCCTCAAAACTTAGGGTCATTCTTTTCATAAGTGAAAAGCTTTGATCCTTTAGGTGTTTATGGAGTGCTTCAATGGCAAACCGAGAGGCTTTTTCGCCAGACCGGTGCCCACCGATGCCATCGGCAACACCGCAGACCAAAGATCCATCTTCAAATAAAAAAAGCCCAACTGAATCCTCAGTAACTTTACTGCCAGGGTTGCGTTTTATCAGATAACTAAGGGTATAGTGCTCTGTGACAATGGTCTCAGGACCACTCATATCTTGATCGAAAAGCAAGATTGCTTGTTTTAATGCTACCATTCCATGTGCTCTAAGTAAGTTTTCAAGATACCTGCATTGCGAAATTTTTTGGTGATCAAATCTTTCCTCAAGCCACAGATAATCTGCTTGATCTGGATAGGAAGGTTTGCATAGCAGCTTCTCCCCCCTATACACTCATAAAAAATATGGATCAAATCGCAAATGTCCTTCTTTATGTTAGCAGTTCTAGAGTCCCTCCAGTCTACAGCATCAATCAATTTCACCTTGAAACCCATACCGTACTGCATAACGAAAATATTTCCCTCGTGAAGGTCCCCATGGTACTCCCCGAGAGCGTGAATAACCTGCAAGCCGCAGGCAATAGCGTAAATTAGGTGTAGGGCTTTGTAGTAATTAAGCTTTTTACCACGCTGCCGGGCTAAAAATGCCTGGAGAAGCTCTCCTTCGACATACTCTGATATCAGGCAAATTATTTTTTGCTTTTTAAACCAGATTTTTTCGTGGGTATGGTACTGAATGATCTCTTGACAGTTCCTGATTTTATAAAGCTTTTTAGCCAGCCTTCTGGTGTTGTCTGCACCAGTAATCTTGTTGTTGGGAAAGAAAAACTTTGCAGTGCGTTCTATACCGGTATCAGTTTCTCGGGTTAGGTAAACTTCACCCTCTGCCCCAGAACCCAAAAAAGACAAGATTTCATACTTTCCGGCAAAGGTGTAACCTTCTGGAAAATTGAATTTAAATTCCATTTTTTATATTAATCTTTCCTAAGTTTAATCTTTTCCAAAACACCCTGCATATTAACCTAAGACAACTAAGATTACTTCAAGATTTTATCATATCTCCTAGAGCCAAAGTCGCAGGCTACTTTGGCACTCACTTCGGTTTCGGACGTATTCTCGTTAGAATATTAATACCATGGTGAAATCCACCGTAATACCGCTGGAAGAAGCATTTTTGCGCTCTCTTCCCTTTCGGTAAGTTTGTTGAACCTCCCCACTAGCGAGGAGTCCTCGTAAAGGTGGGTGAGAGGCTGAAAATTGCAGAAGGTTTTCCAGAATCTAGGATTGAAAACACGACTTGGCCTCGCCCTTGGAGGCGGCGGTGCTAGAGGGGTGGCCCATATTGGCGTTCTGCGCGCTTTTGAGCACAAGAACATCAAGGTCTCGTGTATTTCCGGAACCAGTGCAGGCGCAATCGTTGCTGCGCTCTATGCTTTTGGTAAATCGACGTCAGAGATTAGGCTTATTTTTGATACCCTTTCTTTTTCGAGGATATCAAATTTAATTCCAATGAAATTAGGTCTTTCTGGCAACCAAGGTTTGGCATCAGTCTTGGAGAAAGAACTGGGCCCTGTTGATATTCAAGACGCTCCCATCCCCCTAAGCATCCTGTGCACAGACTTAATCACGGGAGAAAAAAAAGTTTTCACTAAAGGCCCCTTAGCAAAACTAGTCCAGGCTAGTTGTAGCTTCCCTGGAATCTACTCACCCGTAGAGTATGAAAACATGCTCTTAATCGACGGAGCCTTAACTGAAAATATCCCTGTCTCAGCGGCAAAACAATTGGGGGCTAACTTTGTTGTTGCTGTCTCTTTGAGCGATATTAAGCAGCACGTTGCCATGCCTAGCGGCATGCTGGACGTGATGAATCGTTGTTTCGATATATTGGTGGATCAGGTCTCTTTAGAGAACATTAAATCTGCTGAATATACGATCTACATGGACTTAAGCTTTATGAGTCGATTTAAACTCAGTGATACCGACAAGGCGATCAACCTAGGATTTATAAAGACTCAAAGGCTGCTTGAGAAGCCTTTGATCTATTGGTTATCTAAGCCACTTTTTGACTACATCCACGGGATAAAAGACAGCTTCATGGAGTTTGTCAAGTCAGCTGTGACACACCCCCAGGTACGCTCAACCATGTTCTTTATCCAAAAGTTTTTGAGTGACCTTAAACGCCGCCTACCTAAGCTCTAAAAGCTCCTGATAATTTCTAAAATTGCCCTGAACCATCGCATCTAAGGAGAAGTGACGGTCACAGTGCCTTTGAGCTTGGGCATTTAGTTTACGTCCATAAGTTGGGTCCTTAAGCAGCCTTACCAATTGCAAAGCAAATTCCTCTGCATTTTTAACCTCTGCAAGCAGGCCGGTTTGCTCATGGATGATGCTTTCCTTGAGGCCTCCCACAGAGCTTGCTACGACGGGGCAACCTGCATAGATCGCATCTAAGGCAGCAGTGCCTAGGCCTTCAAAATTTGAGGGCATTGCAAAGATATCGAGCGCAGAAAGAAATGATGGCACCTCATTAATCCACCCAATAAAGTTCAAACACCCTTCAAGCCCTAAGGATCGACGCAGTTTTTCTAAAGAGCCGCGAAGAGGGCCATCGCCAGCAACAAGGCAGTGAAAGCTTTGTCCCTGATCCCTTAAAATAGCCAGGGAAGCTAGGAGGGTTTCATAGCCTTTTTGGTCTGTCATTGCCGCTGCTTGGCCTATAAGAGGAACCTTAGGGTCAAGCCCATAGCGATCACACCACTTAGCTTTTTCGTGGGTACGCTCAAACCCCTCATAGACCTTTTTATCAACGGCACTGGGAACGCTGATAACTTTCTCCTTATCAACCCCGTAGCGCATGAGAATATCCTTTATCGCTCCAGATATGGCTACAAATCGATCGATGCCTTTGTGCAGGTATTTCATCCGATTAATGAGCCCTGGTTTTGGAGGAAAATCCACGCGCCGATGAACCACAAGCTTGACTTCGGGAAGGAAAAATTTTTTGCACATCAAGCCAATGCTGTGAGCATGGGAGCTTTGGCAATCTATCAAGGTAACCCCGTGCTCTTTGCAGAACCGAGCTATGCGATAGGCTGCCTTAACATTGAGCTCCCCACGGAGAGGGGTTTCAAAAACCCTGCAAGTTTTTTCCATTCTCTTTGCAATTTCGCTCTGAGGAGGAGCTACAATAGAGTTTTCTATGCCCTGAGCGCTCAATCCTTCTACGAGTAAACGGACTTGATTTTCCCCTCCTCGCCATGTTTTTTCTGTATCAATATGGAGGATATGCATACACTTCCCTGCTTGTAAATGAGAGCCTTTGGCACGAACTTACTCGTAAAACCAAGCACAAGACCACAGAAAGGAGACGTGATTCGCCTTCCTCTAGTGAGCTTGTTCAATCGCGAGGAGCATTTGCAAAGTTGAGTTAACAACAACGATCAAAGCTTAAGCCTCGAAACCGACAAGGTTCTCAGATTAGCAAAAATTGGATGATGTGGGAAAAAAGAACTGAGAGCCTGCTGAAAATATTAACTAGCCTTCATAATCCTCTCAAGACCAGCAGCTTCCTCACGCTCGATTGCTTTTCTAGGTTTGAAATGGGGAATTTGATCTTTTATCTGTTTCCACTTATCTGCTATCTCCTCAGGATTAATAAAGACCTTATAGCAGCAAATTTCTCCAGGGTTTGATTGGATGTATCCGATAACTGCCACGCTGTCCTCGACCTCACCATCTTTGGAGCTGTTTTTATCATTTTTTTCAGCAGAAGTTTCTTTTTTGTCGTTGGTGATAAACTCTAACTTTGCCCCAGTCTCTAAACTTTTTTCGATCCTTAGCTTCAGAGAGTGGCATTTACGCTCAATTTTCTCGGGGTTTTCAGCTAATGTTTTTTCCAACTGAGCCTTTGCCCCTTTAAGATCGCCGTGTTTTGCAAATGCTAAACCGAGGTTATACATCACGAGGCACTTAGTATCTTTCTTGTTTGCTGGCATGGAAGCGATGGTTTTATGATAAAGCTCGATTCCTTCTTTGATCATTCCACTTTTTGTTAAAGCCACAGCTTTATTATTCATATATGAGACAAGCTCCTGGATGGACTCCATCTCTGCTAAGATATCTTGGGCATCAGATTGTGGGCCTAAATCAATGCGAATTGGTCCCTCTGTTTCCCTAAGCCCCTCATTTTCTCGATCAAGGGCCTTTCCTTGAGCTAAAGCTTTCTCACAGGTCTCCGTGTCTCCGGCTTCATAACTTGCCTTGGCGATATCGCATAGCCTTTCAATATTTTTAGGAGACAGAGCTTGAGCTTTTTTGAAACACATGACTGCAGCCTTATGGTCAGCAAGCTTCATCAAGCATTTACCAATGAAGTTGAGCAAGTAGATTGAATTAGGGTCAGATTTAATGGCTTCAATCGCGAGGTTTCGCGCCTCTACATAATCCTCATTGTGATAGCAAAACTCTGCGTTAATCCTCTTTTTATGCACCTCAGGTATTTCAGAATTATTAATAAATTGATCTTTGATAGCAATGGCTTCTGTGAGTTTTCCAGATTTCAAAAACTGCCTTATCTTACGCTCCAGGACACTTGCATTTGCCGGCAAACGCTCTTGTTGAATCAAATATATGAGGTTTTTTTTGAAGGCGTCTTTTTGCAAGGGTTTTTCATGAATGGTCTCGACTCCCATCTCTTGAATAAGGGGCTTATCGTCATCAGCAACGAGTGAGCTCAAAATGACAATCGGTATTGAGGGGTACTTTCCCCTGATTCTTTGAATCATGATGGGACCGCTGACCTTGGGAATACGCCACTCTTGAATCAGTAAATTTGGCTCAGGATTAGCATTGAGCCAAATTCAAGCATCATCACCATTGTCAAACTCGGTAATTTCAGAGACTCCGAAGTCTTCGAGGACCACCCGAACCTCTTTACGTACTGCATCGTCAGAGTCAATCACAACACAACGCTCAACCCCCAGGATATTGACCCCTTTACCCTGCTCCTTTTCTTTCTTGAGATCAAAATCCTCACCAAATAAAGATTTGGTAATGGATTCAGCCTGCTCTGCCATGCCTGAATCGATCATCAGCACCTGTTTCAAAACATTCTTGGCACTTTCAGTTTCTCCCTCCTTAAACAGAGGGCTTGCAATATTTAACAAATACTCACACTCTGCTGGGTAGAGATTTAATAGTCCTCTTTCAAGGTGAATCAAGGAACGATACTTCTTCTTTTCATCTAAATAAGCCCGTAAATTGCATGCCGAATACTTTACGTCGTTCCAGGAGTTCTTTTCAAAGCCTTCTAAAAAACCTTTTAGCCCCTCTTCAATCACCGTTTTATTAAGGGGCTTCATAATGTGATTGAGAAGTCCCTTTTTGTAAAGAAACGGTACTAATTCCAGCTCATCCTCATCAAGAAACATGGTCACCCGAATGTGCTTTAGAACCATTCTTGAGGAGATTAGTGAAAGCAACTGTATATTATTGTCAGGACTATCCAGGTTGCTCGAACAAAGAACCCAATCTACCGGCTCAACCTCTAAAATACCGATGGCATCTTTTGAATTACTCACTCCGTTAATATTTGTAAAACCTAGTGACTTTAGCTGATCGGTTAAAATTTGCCTAATAGCAGAAAAACTCTCCACCACAATGATTTTTGCAGATCGGTCTTCTATAGAATTTGCCATGCTAAGCTTTCAGTTTATTCACAAAAAATAAGAGCATGCTCTACCAAGTAGAATTATACCAAACTCTATCTACAAAATTTTGAATGTGTTCCGGTAAAAATTACTAAGCACTAGGGGCATCAGATTTGTTCGCTTATCCAATGGAACAGTTTACGTCTGAGGTTTACTACGAGGCTTTACAAGGATTGGTAGTTTATAAAATAGTAAGTCTTTATTGCCTAAGCTACGGAATCCTAGGGATTTAAAGCTATTAAAGGTTTCACTAGAAAATTTTAGGGGATTCACAACCGCAACGCTAGTTTTTTGAGCTTCAATCATGGTTCTAATCGCCAGAGCAAGCAATAATTTCCCCATCTGGTCAACAGCTGGGATGATCAAATTAGAATTCTTGCATAGCCTTTCGATATTCCAAACCTTAAGCGGTAACGGAAGCGGGAAATTATCGCCCACGGGGGTTTTTGGTAAATCGATCAGCTTTATGGTGAAGTAACCGCAAATTTGACTCTGATTGAAGCGAACGATGGCACTGATTTGCCGGTGAGTATTATGACAATGGATCAGCTTATTTTTAAAATAGTCCTGATAATCGAGGAACGGGGATCTGAAGTTGACGTTCGATAGAGTTTGATACTCACTGGGTGAGACCACATCAAAGCTATCTTTCCAAGTTAAACTTTTTTGCATGCTCACCCATTGCTTCCAGATATTCATTGAATTCATCATCATGGGTTTGCGATTGCTTTGCATAAAGAAAGGCTCTATGCACATCATTGCCACTTAGAACGATTTTCTTGCTCGCCTTCGTGATATAGAAATCATCATCCATGATCTGATTCGATTTATTTTTACTTCCAAATTGTGGTTTGTTCATGTTCCATCCTTGGGTAAAACTAACCATATATTATTTGTATAATCGGCAATTTTTCCTATTATCTTTAATAGATAAGTAAAAAAAGAGCGAAAACAGAGGAACAAAAACGGCAGAAAAAAGCAAACATCAATAAATTCATATACTTAGGAAAATGCTCGGCCCGCACTCATAAAACAGCTGATTTCCATACAAGCCAAGCTCGTTGTTTTTCGCTCTTCATAGCTAAAAAGTGAAAAACACTGGGACCTTGCTAAATAGTTAATAACGAGCTAGGTTTTTTCTTGAAATGAAGGTAAGTTCGTCTTATCTTTAATCTATGTACCCAAATTCATTTATTTTTTGCCTCTTTTAAGGTATCTTGCCAGCCGGAATTTTTCCCAATGCATTGTTGCCAGCACAAATAAGAGGTCCTAGGAGGAGCGATGCGCATCTTAGTTACGGGCGGAGCAGGCTTTATTGGATCGACCCTCGTAAAATCACTTGTTGCATCGGAAAAGCATGAGGTTTTGAACATTGATTGCCTCACCTATGCAGGAAATTTATGCTCTCTCGACTCCGTTGAGGGAAAAAGCAATTATCGCTTTTCACAAACTGATATATCTGACCAGAAAGCAATGAGTGAGCATTTTATCCACTTCAAACCTGACTGTGTGTTTAATTTGGCAGCAGAGTCCCATGTTGATAAATCCATAGACAGTCCCGATGCATTTATCCAGACCAATATCAATGGAACCTACAATCTCCTTAAGTGCGCATTAAACTACTTCAAATGCTTAGATGCTGAAAAAAAATCTCAGTTTAAATTTATTCATATATCAACGGATGAGGTTTATGGAACCTTGTCTGAGTCTGGAAAGTTCGATGAAACGAGTCCATACCGCCCAAACTCACCATACTCAGCGAGTAAAGCAAGCTCCGACCATTTAGTCCGTGCTTGGTTCGAGACATTTAATCTGCCCACGATTATCACTAACTGCTCAAACAACTATGGACCTTACCAACTTCCAGAAAAATTAGTTCCATTGATGATATTGAATGCTATGGGCGAGCGTGATCTACCCGTTTATGGCCAGGGGCTTAATATCCGCGATTGGCTCTATGTTGAAGACCATGCCGATGCCTTATGCCTGGTCATGGAAAAAGGGCGCATAGGGGAGAGCTATAACATCGGCTCTGACAATGAGATTCGAAATATTGACCTGGTTAGGTTGATCTGCGATCAAATAGACAAACTTTTTCCAAGGCAAAATAAAAAGAGTCGTCAGGACTTGATTAAATTTGTTCAGGATAGGCCCGGGCATGACTTCCGCTACGCAATTGATGCCAGTAAAATCACTCAAGAACTAGGATTCAGCCCCAAGACAAACTTTGAGCTCGGTCTCGAAAAAACCATCATGTGGTACCTATCTCATAATGACTGGATCGAAAGTGTTACAAAGCCTAGCTTAACAAATAGGCAAGGTGTCATCCAAGAATTCTCCGCTTCCGAATCCATATAAAACTCATGGCAGATGACAAGATTATGCAGGCTCCTAAATAAGGTTTAGGAAGGATGCTGATCGTTTGTCGCATTTTTTATTCTGTTTAATACGTAAGCGAGCTCGTCTTCCCAGGTCGTAGATTCAATATTGAAATTTGAAGACAACCTAGCACAGTTTAGTCGTGAGTTTGAAGGGCGCTTAGCCGCTGTTGGGAAGGCTTTAGAATTAACTGGAACAAATCGCTCGACTTTTATATCGAAGCCAATATCAGTGGCTAGCGAGATAATTTTAAGTGCGAATTCATAGCGATTGGTAGAGCCTTCACAGACCAAATTATAGATACCGAAATACTTATCGATAGACCCCCTCTTCGCTAGAAGCTGGGACAAAACCTCCAAAGTGACTTGAGCAATTTCACGGGCGGATGTTGGCGAGCCAAACTGATCATCGACCACTTGCAGGACTTCTCTTTCAGTTCCTAACTTCAAAATTGATTTTACAAAATTGCTGCCTATGTCGCTGAATACCCATGCTGTTCTAAAAATCAGGTGCTTTTTACAGCTTTGCTGTAATGCTCTTTCACCCTCAAGTTTCGTTATGCCGTAATAATTTATCGGATCAGCAGGATCAGTCTCCACCCAGGAGCTCTCCCCTTCGCCAGAATAAACGTAGTCTGTAGAGTAATGCACGACAATGGCATCAAGCTCTGAGGCAATCTCGCCGATTTTTTTTACTGCCAGTGTGTTGATAAGCCGAGCTTTTTCTTGGTCCTCCTCTGCTTTATCAACAGCAGTATAAGCAGCTGTGTTTATGATAATGCTAGGAGACTCATCTTTAAGGATTGAGCCAATTTCACTGATTTGGGCTAAGTCTAATACTCGGTACCTTAACCTACCCTCATATTTAGCTCCTTCTAAAGTCCTGCCGCAGAATACCGTATGACTGTGCGTTGACAAGGCATCTTGCATGGCCGAGGCTACCTGTCCTGATATTCCGATGACTAAAATTTTTTCTTCCTTGATAGACATAACTAGGTCATTCTCATTAATTTTGTATCAGGTAAATCCCTGAGGAACATTCCATTGGCGTCTTTTTCTGACACATTGGGGTCAGTGACAGGCCAAGAGATATGTAGTTGTGGATCGTCATACCGGATCGTGAATTCATTCTCATGCTTATAAAAATCCGTACATTTATACATGAGAAAGGTTTCAGCTTCCAAGGTACAAAGCCCGTGAGCTAGACCGGGTGGAATGTAAAGCTGCTTATGGTTTTGAGCCGACAACTCTAGACCAAAGCATTTTCCAAATGTCGGTGAATTTTTACGTATATCGACTGCTATATCGTATACAGATCCTTTAAGCACTTGCACCAACTTACCCTGAGGATTGGGAAATTGCGCGTGTAAGCCTCTTAGGACATTGGCGCTCGAACAAGAGAAATTATCCTGAACAAAAGACAATTCGCCCACGACTTCACGATATTTATCAAGGTGATAAATTTCCTTAAAAAATCCGCGGTTGTCGCCAAAAACTGCGGGTTCAACAATGAGCACACCGGGAATAGGTGTTTCAGATATTTTCAAAAGCGGATCCTTATTTCTTTACGAGGTCTTGTAGATATTGCCCATAGCCTGTTTTTAGGTAAGGCTGGGCTAACTCTAAGAGGGACTCATCAGATATGAACCCCTGTCGCCATGCGATTTCTTCGGGGCAGCTGATCTTTAACCCTTGCCGACACTCTATGGTTTCAACGAAGTTTGTTGCATCGACGATGGAAGAATGGGTCCCCGTATCCAACCAAGCATAACCACGCCCCATAATTTCGACGCATAGGCTGCCTTTTTCCAGATAGGCTTTATTGACATCGGTGATCTCAAGCTCCCCTCGGGCAGATGGCTTGATGTTTTCAGCAATGGAAACCACGTCGTTGTCATAAAAATAAAGCCCGGTCACGGCATAGTTAGATTTTGGATTTTTTGGTTTTTCTTCGATACAGATAGCTTGGAACTCTCTATTAAACTCGACGACTCCATATCGTTCTGGATCGTTCACGTAGTAACCAAAAATAGTGGCCCCTGACTCTTGCCTATTTGCCTTTTGCAAGAGCTGGCTTATACCTCTACCATAGAAAATGTTATCACCAAGAACCAAGCAGCTTGGTGAATTGCCGATAAAGGTTTTACCTAGAATAAAAGCCTGTGCTAAGCCCTCAGGCCTAGCTTGCTCGGCATACTCAATAGAAATTCCAAACTGAGACCCATCTTTCAACAGCCTTTGAAATAATGGTAGGTCGTGAGGTGTGCTGATGATCAGGATATCTTGAATACCTGCCAACAAAAGGGTGCTTAGAGGGTAGTAGATCATCGGTTTATCATACACGGGGAGAAGCTGCTTGCTTACCGCTAACGTTGCTGGAAATAAGCGTGTTCCCGACCCACCGGCTAAAATAATTCCCTTTCTTTTACTCATACCCTGACACCTAAGCATTATTGTTTATACTTGCCCGACTGAACACTTGCACCCAAACCACTTTCTTCAGATTTGAGTTTTTTCATCTTCGTCATTCAATGTTTGTCGGTATGGCTTGCGCGTAAGTTGGGAAGCCGATTTTTATTTATTGCCTTGTTCCACCCAACAATATTTCTACCTCATCCTCAAAGCTGAAGCCAAGGGGATTATAGTTTAGCAATATCAGTAATGATACCAACAAGATTTACATAAGAGTGTTTGCTTTGCAATCTAAAACTAGGCAAGGGCAGGATAACTGGCTTTTGCTGCCCTACCCCAAAGATAACCTTAAGAATAGGATAGAGAGGTGTTTTCCATACTTTTGATTATTCCCACTCGATGGTTGCTGGTGGCTTACTCGTCACATCGTAAAGAACCCGGTTAATTCCATCCACCTGTCCTACAATTTTACTGGCTACCATTTCTAGGAAGCTTAACGGCAGATCAGCGGGCTTAGCTGTCATAGCATCTGTACCAGTCACTGCCCTTAAAACGCAGGTCCACTGATAGGTTCTATTATCACCCATCACACCAACCGATTTTACCGGTAGAAGGATCGTTGCTGCTTGCCACACTTGATCATAGTAGCCCTCAGAGTGAAGGCTGTTGATGAAAATTTCATCTGCCAACTGCAAGACTTTTGCTTTTTCTGGAGTCACCTCTCCAGGAATACGAATCCCTAGCCCGGGGCCTGGGAAGGGATGACGGTTAAGCAAAAACTCAGGAAGCCCTAACGCCTTACCTAAAACCCTCACTTCATCCTTAAAAAGGAAGCGGAATGGCTCCACAAGCTCAAGGTGAAGGCGTTCGGGAAGGCCTCCCACATTGTGATGGCTTTTAATAACCTTCGCACCGGCACCATGCCCAGCTGATTCGATCACATCAGAGTATAGGGTTCCTTGCCCTAGATGAGTATACCCCTCGCCTTGTTTTGCAAACTCCTCGAAGCAATCAATAAACAATTTACCAATGATCTTTCTTTTTTGTTCTGGCTCTACGACCCCTGATAAAGCATCGAAATAGAGCTTAGAGCGCTCAAGCACCTCAAGCTGCAATCCCAGATTTCTCAGGCTCTCAGAGACCTGAGCGACCTCGTCTTTGCGCATCATACCATGATCTACTAGGACACAAACCACTTGCTGAGCATTCAAAGCTTTAGTAAGCAGCAGTGCAGCTACCGAAGAATCAACCCCACCAGAAACGGCTAACAAGACCTTACCATCTTTTACCGTGTCCCGGATTTGCTCACTCAAGCTAGAGATCATGCAAGGGGCTGTCCAATCACATGGATGATTACAAATATTCTGCACGAAATTTTTTAAAATACTGGTTCCGTGATCTGTGTGGATGACTTCAGGATGAAATTGTAAGCCAGCATAAGGCAACTCTTTATGAGCAATACCACAAACCACCTCATCTTCAGTATATGCAAAGGCTGCGAACCCTTCTGGTAAGGATTCCACATCGTCCCCATGGCTCATCCAAACAGTCTGTTTTTCGGGGAGCTGAGCAAAAAGCTCTTTCGCACCAAACTGGCTCGTTGCATGGATACGCGACTTTCCGTATTCCCTTTTTTCACCAAGCCTTACGGTACCACCTAGGATATTGACCAGAAGCTGCATACCATAGCAGATTCCCAGAACTGGTTTTTTGCTAGCTAAAACCCAATCAGGAAGAAGCCGAGCAGCGCTTTCATTAACACTGTCAGGACCACCTGAGAGGATGATGCCTATGCAATCAAAGTCATGGGGAACTTCTTCGCTCACACCGTCAATGACCTCAGCGTAAACCCCTATTTCTCTGAGCTTGCGAGCAATCAGTAGGGTGTACTGAGAACCATAATCACAAATCAATATACCGTGGTCGGAAGGTCGATTACCTTTTATATATGTCAAAATCAGAACTCCTAAGCTCTTTGGGTGTCTACAACGGGGAGATGAACTAATCCATTTTATAGTTAGGGGCTTCTCTAGTTATGAAGACGTCATGGGCATGGCTTTCTCGTAAACCTGCAGGAGAAATGCGCATAAATTCAGCTTTCTCCTGCAAAGACTCTACATGCTCAGCACCAATGTAGCCCATAGCAGCACGAATCCCTCCAACCATTTGGAAGATACTTTGACTCAATGGGCCCTTATAAGGAACTCTGCCTTCGATACCCTCAGGCACCAACTTTCCTTGCTCACTCACATCTGACTGGAAGTATCGGTCCTTGCTACCACCAACCATAGCACCAATGCTTCCCATTCCTCGGTAGGTTTTGTAACTTTTTCCCTGATAAATGACCATTTCTCCTGGAGTTTCATCAGTTCCAGCAAAGAGGCTACCGATCATAACGGAAGAGGCACCACCTGCTAATGCTTTAACCACATCCCCTGAGTACTTAATGCCACCGTCTGCAGTGATGGGCACCCCAAGCTCTTTACCAGCTTGTGCACAATCCATCACCGCAGTAAACTGTGGAACCCCAATCCCAGCAACAATACGAGTGGTGCAGATGCTTCCTGGACCGATCCCTACCTTAACACCATCCGCTCCTGCTTCGACCAAAGCACGGCATGCAGCAGCTGTCGCAACATTACCACCAAGCACGTCAAACGGGTGGTTCTTAAAACTCTGTTTAATTTTTTTCACAGCATCTAGCACCAGCTGGCTATGCCCATGAGCAGTATCCACCACAAGAGCATCAACCCCCTCAAATAAAAGGGCTTCTGCCCGTTCAAGGTAATCACCACGAGCGCCCACTGCAGCAGCAACCATAAGACGTCCTTTGGAGTCCTTGGAAGCAAAGGGGTGCCGCCTTGCTTTTTCAATATCTTTTATGGTGAACATCCCAACGATTGATTGACTACCTCGGGCTAAAACAGGCAACTTTTCAATTCGGTGTGTGTGTAAAATCTCTACAGCTTCTTCTAGGGAAGTCCCTTCAATTGCAGTCACTACCTCTTTTGTCATCACATCCTTAACGGTTTTTGTAAGGTTGTGCTCGAAGCTGATATCTCTGCCGGTGACAATTCCCACAAGGCGATTCTGATCCAATACTGGTAAACCGGAAATATTATGATGACCCATCAGTGCAAGAACGTCTCCAACTGTTTGAGTTGGCTCAACGCAAATGGGATCGGTGATCATTCCACTTTCCGATTTTTTGACAGCCTTGACTTCTGCTGCATGGTTTTCTAAAGGCATATTTTTATGGATAACTCCGATGCCTCCCTCCCGTGCCATCACAATAGCAGCTTTAGCCTCCGTAACCGTATCCATGGCTGCAGAAACCAAGGGAACATTGAGGACAATGTTCCTTGAGAAACGGCTTCGAAGATTGGTTTCTTGTGGAAGTACCTGCGAGTGAGCCGGGACAATTAAAACATCATCATAAGTTAAACCTTGCCTAAATACCTTTTCTGAATTCAATCCTGTCATACACTTCACCCCTTAACGTCTCTGTTATAAGGGCCTAATATGCCACAAATCGACTCGATGATTCTATAGACATTTTTAGCAAGTAATTAAGAGGAAACAAGGAGGGCTTATTCGGCTAGGGACTCCATGACTTTAACTGCTCGCTGCCCTTTTAAAACTCCAGGGATGCAACGAAACTTTGCGACTCCCTCAACCAAAACTTCTAAGGCAGTGGTGGCATCATGGTCAAGTTGGATAATATCTCCGATCCCTAGATTGATAAGGTCATTAACGTCGATATTTGCTTCTCCTAGCTTCACTAGGAGGTTGACCGTCGTGACCATAATTTGCTCTTTAATTCGGTTGATCCAAATATGGTCAACCTCTAACTGCTCACTTTGAAAGCCCACAGAGAGTTTTGACTTAATGGGCTCTAAAGTCGCATAAGGGATCACAATTTTTATGGTTCCTGATACCTTTTCAAGCTCCACATCAAAAGTGGTCGCAATCACCACATCTGAGGGTGGCACCACGGCAACGAACTGAGGGTTAATCTCTGTTCTCGAATAGCCTATTTTCAAGGGATAGACGGGTTCCCAAGCCTTTTCAAGGTCATCCAAGGCAGAGAGCACCACCTTACGAGCTATTTTAATTTCAATTTGGGTGAAGTCTTTGCCTTCGATTTTTGTGTAGGGGACATCGTTCCCACCAAAAAAGCTATCCACCAAGGCATAAAGCAATTTCGATTCAATGACCATAATGGCTGCCCCTCTTAATGGGTCCAGCCTTAAGATATTTAAGCAAGAGGGAAGGGGGAGGGAGTTCATAAACTCTGAAAATTTAAGGGGACCGGTTGAATTCACACTGAGATTAGCCATTTTTCTTAGGCCGTTGGACAAGGTCACCCGGAACAAGCGGATAAAACGATCATGAATGATATCAAGGGTCGGTAAACGGCCTCTGATGATCCTATCTTGATTTGCGAGGTCATACTGGACAACCCCTCCAATATCATCACCACCGCCTAAACCGTCATCTACATCAACTTTGTTGTCGGAAACTGCCGATAACAGAGCATCGACTTCACTTTGGGAAAGAACTTGATTCAATGTGAAACCTCTTGTCTAGTCTTGTCTTGAAAGCTAACCCATTCATTATTTTCTAGGGAAAAACTGCTCAGAACAATAGGCACAAGGTGTCATAGGAAATTTTTTCCCAGTGAGGGTGGGGGGTTGCCATTAAGGTAGGATGTTATTACCCACCTTTCGCCTCATACGGTTGGTGTGACCCCCCTATCAGCAAAGAGGACAATAAAAAAGTTAGACTAGAAACTCATTACCCAAAAATTCACGAGTGATATTTTTTGGCGTCCCTTCTTGGATGTATACATTGTCTTCGATACGGATACCTCCAAACGGAGTCAATGCATCAATCATTTTCCAGTTGAGGTTAGAAGACCACTCTTGTTCCCTAAGGAGGTTAAGCAACATAGGAATAAAGTATAGGCCTGGCTCAACGGTAATCACTTCCCTCGCTCTTAGATCTCTTGCAGTTCGCAAGGTGGGAAAGCGGCTGCTCGGATCGCATGGATCACCTTCTGCATTTTTTTGCAGTCCTGATACATCATGAACCTGTAATCCAAGCATATGCCCAAGCCCGTGAGGAAAAAATGCTTTGCTGATCCCAGCTGAAATCACATCATCTTGGTTTAACCCGCTCACCAGACCAGAATCTATCAAAAGATCTGAGATCTTCATATGAGCCTGCTCGTGAAGGTGTAAATAAGAAACCCCAGGCAGGATCAAGTTGCATAGTTCTTGTTGCAGCTTTTCCATTCCCTTTAGAAGCTCTTTGAAGGTTTCAGGCACCTGAGAGTGGACATATGTCCTTGTAATATCAGATGCATAGCCACGATAACGCGCACCAGCATCAATCAGAAGGAGCTGCCCGCTTGAGTCCCTTCGCTTAAATTGGTAATGAAGCACTGCAGCCTTCTCATTGAGCCCAACGATATTGTGATAAGGTAAATCACACTCCTGGCAACCCAGTTCTTGCATGTAGGCTTGGTGAATTTGAATCTCAGATCCACCATTTACGAAAGCTTGTCTGGCTGCACGGTGAGCACTTGCAGCTTTTTTAGAAGCCTGGCCAATATTCGCAAGCTCATAGTCGCTTTTTAGCCCTCGTTGCCAATCTAAGCGAGCGACCAGAGGCTTCAGGTTAGGTTTTAGCCCCTTTTCTTTGGCCTTTGCTTCTTCGGGTCCGATAAACGCAAACCCCTTGTACCGGTCTAATTGCTCCCAAAGTTTATCTTTCGAATCATACTCAACAATGTCAAACCCCTCTTGCCAAAACTGCTCTCCGCTCTCACTGTGGTCATACCAAAAGTCCTTGGGTGCATGCCTAAGTAGCATTGGTTTTTTACCAGGAAGGTAGGCAAGTAAATGGTAAGGCCCTTCTTCAGGACACCAATGAGAAAAATGAGGGGTCGTGACAAAGGGAGCATCCTGATCATCAGCAAAATAGGTAAAAGGTGTTCCTGAACTAATGACTAAACCAGGTAATAAAAGCTCTTCAAGTATTGCATCGCAGTTTTTAGTGCGTTCCTTAAGGTGCTCTTTAAACAAAGCTATATCATCCATAGACCCTCTCCCAATTGTTTGTTAAACCCACCATAACTAATTGCAACGAAGTTACTCACGCTGCTATCTCCCTGTTGAAAGACTTCCCTGTAAACAAGGAGGCTCGATAGCGATGGGTCAGTTTACTTTAATTTCATTTCCGATTTGCATGAGCATTTCTTCTACAAAACGTTTATCGATCCCTTCATGTGGACGCCGTGGACGAAACCCCCAGAATTTTGAAAAACCCTCGTCACCGCCCCCATAGCAAGTGTAGCCCTTGGCAAAACCAAATTTTGTATAGTCAAGTTTTAATAGCCGTTTCACAACTTTAGGGGAGCCTGAGAAGCTAAGTTTTCTAGGTCCAATTTCCAGAACATGGCTTAATCCCGTCGGGCTTTGTAAGGCCAGCTCCTGTAAAATAAAAATCCTTTCGATAGGAGCATTCCTAAGAACCCACAGTTCGCCACGCTTTTGAGGCCTCAACTGTTCAATGACTTCAGGAGCTTTTTCCATTTGCTGAGCAATATAATCTGGTTTAAAGCCCTGGGCTTTAAGGTCGTACACTCTTACCTGCACAATTTCATCATGGCTTAAGCCTAGCTGCTTGAGTCCAGGTATGTAAGATCGGTCATTCACGGCAATGGCATGATCCGTCCAATCTAGGGGCCATCCAATGCATTCGCAAAGCTGTTCTAAAGCACTTTTTTGATGGTAGCGGTCGACCCAACGATAGTAGTGGTGATCAATGATCTTTAGCTCAAGGCCCATCTGCTTAATCTGACTTTCAAGCTGAATTTCATTGCCGCTGATTCTCTGGCCGGGCATCTCAAATATGACGACCCTTTTAATATTAGCTAAATCGTGCCACGAAAGCCTGGACCACTCCTTATCGAGGGTAGCCCCCCAACTTTGAGAGCTAATATGCACGTGAGGAGCTTTGAGGCCTAGCAAAATATCACAGGCCCGCTTTGCTTCTCCATCATTGCGCGGAAGAATAAAAAAACTTGATTGTAAAAAATCTTGGTCGACTACTTTTTCATTCAATCTAAGAAGGGATTGCTCCAGCTTAAATCTGAGATTTTTTTTTTCTGTCATTAAAAAGCCCCGATTAGCTATTATGCATGTGTTTATGGCCAAGCCTCTTTGCCAATTGCTTGTAGGCTAACTTGTCTTTTAACTTGTTGGCCTTAGCCAAAAGCTGCATTTCGACCTGTTCATGCACATGAGGTTTACTGACGACAATCCTGATAACCTCTTCCAGAAACTCTTGATTCTCGACAAATATCGGAACCTTCAGCGCATAGCTAACCCACATTGACCAAACATCAGCATCCGCAATTGCATCAAGATAAATACGCCTTGCCTGCTCATCTCTGCCTAACATAAGTTGGAGCCTAGATAGGGCAACAAGAAGTCGAGGGCTTGATTGTTTTGCTCTTAAGGCTTCTAGCTGCTCGATTCCTTCGTTGACCTTGCCTTGAAACGAGAGGCTATAAGCCAAACCCTCGATGATCGTATCCCCACCTTTCTGCATTTCAATGCATTTTTTCGATGCTTGCTCTAGAAATTCAATGTTCTTTGCTTCAGCAAAGACGGAGACCATAAGCTCACAGCCATTTTCCAATTCAGGGAAGTCTCGCCAATGAGGGAATAACTTAGCCTCTGCTCCTTGGTAATCATCCTTCTGATACAACTCGTAAACTTCCTGCCATACGTCTGATAGAACGACCTCAACAGGCATTTTAGTTTGTTGATCTGTTAAACTGACCACAAGTAGGCCGACCCCTGCAAGCAAGAGGGGAAGTATAATGAGTAAAAGCGTTAGGATCGTTTTTTTTCGTTGTTTCAAGGCTAAAGCTCCAAACAAAAATGACACATTTTTTTAGTATGACTTTGCGAATACAATGCGTTTACGGCTTTCCTTACCAGTAAATAAGCAGACTCCTTGCTCTGGAGGAAACGCTTCACTATCGAATGGAATACAACGTGGGCTTACTTTATGCTTCGTTAAGAGCGGATGATCAATAGCAGCTTCATTCCAATGACACAAAGCAAAGCCACCTTGAACTGCTCCTTCACTCGAATTAAAGAATGCTTCAAATTCTTCTTTCGTGTTGATCACCTTGGTATTATTTTTTCTAAAGTCTTTTGCTCTGCTTAAAAGCTGCTCTTGCATGGTTTCTAGGATGCTGCTTACACCTGCAAGCAACTCTTTAACACTAAGAGACACTTTATCTTTTGGCGCTCGATCCCTCCGGCCCATAAAGACTGAGTCTTTGGCTACATCTCGCGGTCCAACTTCCAACCTGATGGGAACCCCTTTTTTAATGTGCTGCCAGGACTTTTCCCCACCCCGAATGTCACGATCGTCAATGCTAACGCGCAAGGGAGCATGGTTAAACCTCAAGGCCTGAAGCTCTTTGTTCAAGGAGTTGCAAAAATCAAGAACCAGCTTCCTATCCTCATCATTCTTGTATATGGGAAGAATGACAATATGGTGTGGAGCAATTCGAGGAGGCAAAACTAAGCCATCATCGTCGCTGTGAGTCATGATCAAGGCACCCATAAGCCGAGTTGAAACCCCCCAAGAGGTTGTCCAAGCAACTTGGCTAACTCCGTCCTGATCGAGAAAGGTAATCTCAGAAGCTTTGGCGAAATTTTGCCCGAGGAAATGAGACGTGCCAGCCTGAAGTGCCTTACCATCTTGCATCAAGGCTTCGATAGAGTAGGTGTCTTCAGCTCCAGGAAAACGCTCATCTGGTGTCTTTAGGCCTTTGAGAACAGGAACTGCTAACCAGTTTTCAGCAAAGTCTTCGTAAACATCCAGCATCTTTAGAGTTTCTTTTTTTGCCTCCTCAGCAGTTGCATGCACCGTATGCCCTTCCTGCCAAAAAAATTCGGAGGTACGCAAGAAGATCCTGGTACGCATTTCCCAGCGCATTACGTTCGCCCACTGGTTGATAAGAATGGGTAAGTCTCGGTATGACTGAACCCATTTAGAATAGGAGTGTCCAATTATGGTTTCACTCGTAGGCCTAATGACATAAGGCTCTTCCAATTCGCCAGCAGGCTTTAGGCCTCCTTGGCCATCTCCCTCTAAGCGGTGGTGGGTCACCACTGCGCACTCTTTGGCAAAGCCCTCCACATGGGTGGCTTCTTTTTCCAAAAAGCTAAGAGGGATCAAAAGTGGAAAGCATGCATTAACGTGGCCGGTTGCCTTGATCATGTCGTCGAGTGCACGCTGCATAAGTTCCCAAATCCCAAACCCCCACGGTTTGATAACCATACAACCACGCACAGGTGCATTTTCTGCCAAATCAGCTGCCTTAATAACCTGCTGATACCACTCTGGATAGTTCTCAGCTCGCGAGGGAGAGATAGCATTGCGTGCATTCTTGGCCATGTTTTTTCCTTATGCTATAGAATAATCTGTTCTGATATAACGTAATCTAAAGTCCCTAACTTATAGAGCCAGGTTGGAAATAGTATCCCATTAACCCCAGATTAACAGCGAAAAATTATAGATGGAGAGCAAGCCGATGCCGACGAAAGCGAATTATGAAAACACCAAGCTCTTGAACCAGCAAATCCGGGTATCTCAGGGGCTTGAAAAAGCTGACCTAGTTATAAAGAAGACCAAGTTTCTCGACGTTTTTTCGGGAGCTTTTATCACCGGTGATATAGCTGTTAATGGCAAGCATATCGTTGGTACGGTCGACCCTTATTCTGGCAAAGAAGAAATTGATGGTGGCGGACTCTACCTGGTTCCTGGTTTCATAGATTCCCATGTTCACATTGAGTCAAGCCTGATGACTCCGCAACGTTTTGAGCAAACAGTGCTTCCCTTTGGCACAACATCAGCGATTTGGGACCCTCATGAAATCGCCAATGTTAAAGGTAGTGAGGGGATTATTTGGGCTATCAAGTCCACCGAAGATCTAACGATGGATGTTTTCATCATGGTGCCCAGCTGTGTACCCGCAAGCTCTAAATCCATGGGTTTTGAGACTGGCGGTGCAGAGGTAAATGCAGAGCATCTTAGACCATTTATCAAACACCCTCGCGTTCTTGGCTTAGCAGAAATGATGAATTTTCCCGGCTTACTTGCTGGAGATCCAGATGTTCTTGAAAAGATTCATGACTTTAAAGAACTAAAGCGCGATGGGCACTGCCCGATGCTAAGTGGCAAGGCTCTTAATGCATATGGAGCAGCTGGAATTAGTACCTGCCACGAGTCAATTTCTATCGAAGAGGCAAAGGAGAAACTATCTAAAGGCATTCAAGTCCTTATACGTGAAGGATCTTGTGCAAAAAACGCGAATGCCCTGTTGCCCCTGATTAATTCCTACACATCATCTGTCCTATCCATGTGTAGCGATGATCGCAATCCTGCCGATATCTCTAAAGAAGGCCATATCGATTTCATCATCAAAGAAGGGTTGAGGCAAGGAATAAAGCCTGAGAGCCTCTTTCGTGTTGCAAGCTTTGCCCCTGCGCAGCTCTATGGTCTCGCAGACCGTGGATGCATCGCACCAGGCTACCTTGCTGACTTCTGCCTTATTAAGCCAATTGAAGATGGAAACTGGCAAGAAGGGTTTCAAATTGTAAAAGTCTTTAAATCTGGGGTTCATTATCAGGCTGCCGAAGAGTCCTCCCCACTAGAAGCTGAGAGCCAATTCAGCGGGAAAAATATGAACCTAGCCCCCGTGAAAGCAGCTGATTTTCATATTGAAGGTAAAGAGGGTTCAAGTAAAACAGTTGAAGTCAGAGTTATCGACGTGCAGCCTAATCAGATTGTAACCAAGCACCACCTTGCTCACCTTGCCAATGATCAGCAAAAGGGCTTACAAGCTGATCCTGAGCAAGATATTTTAAAAATTGCCGTACTAGAGCGTCATCAAAACACTGGTCACAAAGGCATAGGGTTTGTTAAGGGATTTGGGCTTAAGCAAGGAGCAATTGCCACATCAATCAACCATGATTCACACAATGTCATTGTCGTCGGCGCCAGTGACCATGCAATGAGTGAAGCCGTGGACAAGCTGATTTCAATTGATGGAGGGATCATGGTTTGGAAAAGTTCCGACGAATGGGAGAGTTTAGCTCTTCCGATAGGTGGCTTAATGACCAACTTGCATCCTGCTGAGCTTGCTAACTCTTTATACAAGTTAAAAAACCTTGCTAAACAATTAGGATGCGGTTTGCATGAACCTTTTCTTCAGCTTTCCTTCCTAGCCCTTCCAGTGATTCCCTCTCTTAAAATAACTGATCAGGGATTGGTCGATGTGGACGCAAACAAAATTGTACCCATATTAACCTAATCCTTAATCGCTTCCATAACTTTGATGAGTTCAGCTACTCATATTTAAAGATAGCGTTTAATTTTCTCATAAATGGAATTTGCAATGCGCTCATTTTCCTCACTTTTCAAAGGTGAGAAATGAAATTCACCTTTTGCATCATAAGTCCAGTCGATAGGAGTTAGGTCGCCCGCATAGAGCACTTTATACTCACCACACAGCTGACTGATTGCCATTAGCCAATTGTCTCCAGTAGGTGGTACAGAAAACCCGCCGTAAACGACTAAATATCCTTTTTCCAGGAAGAATTCAAAAATCTTAGCTAAGTTTTTGAGTGTTTCTGATAGAGGCATTCTCGTCATCAAATCCCAAGCCCCCAGGGTTATAATAACAAGTTCTCCTTTCAAGTGAGATCCTTCTGCTTGTAAGCGTGCTAAAGCACTTTCTGTAGTTTCGTTGGTAGCACCTTTATTTTCTACAGGTTTCCCTGCTAATTTTTCCAGGATGCTTGGATAAGACCGATTAGGCTCTGCTAGGTTTCCAAGGGTAAGGTTATCACCAAAAGTTAAAATGTGAGTGACTTGATCGGGAATATTTTTTACTTGCTGTTTCCCCTTAAAATTCTGGAAAAGCAGGTACCCTAAAGCAACTGCAAATAAGAGAATAAAACCGACCTTTTGAGACTTCATAGCTTTACTCCAAACTTGCTTGATTCATGACTTCGGAAAGAGGTAAAATTTATCGCACTTCCGAAAGGAGAGTTTGCAAAATTTATGTTGAACTTGCAAACTGAGACCAACTTGAATTCTGATCAAGACATAATACTTGTGAAACACAAAAAATAGGTGTTATAAAATAGTAATTAATTTATACCTCTAAACGAGATTGGCTACTGCCCCTCGTGTGGGTTCAAAAATTAGCCGCTTTATAAACCCAAAAGTGGTATCTTAGAAGTCATCATATTATGCAGAAAAGCTGTTAATAATACTTTATTATGATAAGGTGCAAGCTATTATGAACAATGAAAATGATGTCAAAGTGGACCGAGAAGATGAAGAGTATTCAAGCCATGACGAGCAGGAAGGCGTTGCTGGTGATGAAGGCTCAAACCCATCAGAAGAAGATAGCACCACTTTTGGCTCAGAACCCTCTGATTTAAATGAGGAAAATCCCGAAAGTAACGAGAGTTATGAGGGCAGCTCAGAATCGGCTGGGTATTCACGCGATGAAGACGATGACGATGACGATGATAGCGAGCATCGCAAGGAAGAGGAAGACCAGCAAGATGGTGAAAGTGGCAGTGACTACTCAGTTAGCTACACTCCAGATTCTTCAGAACATAGCTATGTAGACACCGACGATGATGACGATGACGATGACGATGACGATGTTTACGATAGCAGCAATGTAAGCATCACCTATGGGTCAACATCTGACGACGATGACGATGACGATGGTGATGAGAAAAAGTCTGTCTCTCATTCAAAAGACGACGATGATGACGATGATGACGACGACGACGATGATGACGACGATGAGTCATCGGTCGTATCAATAGCAGCTGCGCCAGCTTCTAAGAAGAAGGTCACCAAGAAAAAAGTTAGTAAGAAGAAAGTCACTAAGAAAAAGGTTACTAAGAAAAAAGCCACCAAAAAGAAAACTAGTAAGAAAGTCTCTAAAAAGGCTACTGAGAAAAAGGTAAGCAAAAAAGCTACCAAGAAAAAAGTCGCTAAAAAGGCTACTAAGAAAAAGGTGAGCAAAAAAGCTACCAAGAAAAAAGTCGCTAAAAAAGCTACTAAGAAAAAGGTAACTAAAAAGACCACTAAGAAAAAAGTTGCTAAAAAGGCTACTAAGAAAAAGGTAAGCAAAAAAGCCACTAAGAAAAAGGCTGCAAAGAAAAAACGCTAGTTAAACCTAGTGTGAGAAAGGGCTCCCTGAAAAGCTGGGTTAAATAGCTTTTTGACACATGGTGACTATTAGCAATTAATCTCGAAGAAAAAGCCCTCAAATTTGAGGGCTTTTTTATTGCCTTTTTCCGAGCCTACGGCGCAGGATGAACTCATTTGCGCCAATTTGAGCCCATTTTCCATAGATTCCTTGCACCTCAACAAGCTCCCCTTTTTTGACGGTTCTCACCACATCAAGGTAGTCGGAAGGCCCCACAAATACCTCAGCATTGGCCTTTAATCGGTATTTGTGTAAGTAAGCACTGAGAGTTTTTTGCGATACCCATTCTTTATCTGATATTCTGATCCACTTTCCTGATCGCTCGAAAATTCTGACAAACTCGCGAAACGAAAGTACCCTGACCACAGGGCTCTCCTTGCTGGGACCAGATCTTACATTTGCCTTACTTGTTTTCACAAATAGGCAGTTTCCATAATTATATCCGAAGTTTTGACAGTTACCTTCATTGGCTGGTGCAAAGTTTCGTGGAGGAGCCGGCTTTATTTGCTGCTGCATGTTTTTGCCCTTTTCGTCCGCAAGAGGCTCACTCAAAGGCTCTGTTTTTTCATCGGTTACCAAGCTTTCCTCAGCCACAATCGGTTCTTCACCATCAGTGATTTCTAGGTCATCTTCCTCAAACTCAAGAGGGTCTTCTTCTGGTATCGATTTATCTTCTTTTTGAGCCTCTTCCTCTACTTCTGACAGTTTTATTGCTTCCTCTTGTGTCGTCGAAATATCCTCTAACTTCTTGTCATCACTACTTGAGGTACAAGCATGAAATAAAGAAATCACCATTAGTCCTAAACATATTTTTGTGACTTGTTGCAGCAACGAATTCATATATTCTCCATCAAGATCAATGCTAAAATCGGCTTACTCCTATGCTTCATTATCCCAACCTTTGACAGTTTTTTAAATTGATCATTTTAAAATTCTTTCACTATGGTATGTGTAAGGCTCGCTAACGATTTACAAATCAGGAAAATTTTTCAATGGAATTATACGAATATGCAAGGATGATCCTATTTGGGGCAGATTTGGACGAAAAACTCATTCGCCCAGCTGCTTTTTCGGACACACGACCAGGGAAAGAAAACCTAATCCCAGCAAATCCTAGACGTAGCCCTCTAATTTCATTAAGTAAAAATTATAAATCCAAAACTAAATTTCCAGGAAAAAGCTCCTTAAGCATTCCTGAAAACAGAGGGAGGGTTCTCCATTTCTTTGCAAACCATGAGTTGCTTGCACTAGAGCTAATGGCACTCGTGTTACTTAGATTTCCCAAAGCCCCCAAAAAATTTAGGCTTGGCATTGCCCAGACAATGCTAGAGGAGCAAGAGCACCTTGCGCTGTATTTGACCAGAATGAATCAACTTGGAGTCGGGTTTGGAGAGGAACACTTAAACGATTTCTTCTGGAAGTGCATAGCAAACGTAAGGAGCCCACTTGAGTTTACCGCAAAAATGAGTCTAACTCTTGAGCAAGGCAACCTTGACTTTTCTTATTATTATTGGCAGCTATTTCAAAAACTAGGAGATCAAACGACCGCTGCCATCTTAAAGCGCGTTTATGAAGATGAGATCGGCCATGTTAAGCATGGCCTACATTGGTTTAGAAGCTTTAAGAATCAGGATGGTCTTGCTGGCAAAAGCGATTGGGATATTTATAGAGGATTTTTGGAAAAACCCTTGAGTCCCATACGAGCTAAAGGCCTGATTTTTGTGGAAAAAGCTAGGATGGCTGCTGGTTTAGACACTGAGTTCATTCAGCAGGTAAAGCATTACCAAGGCAGCAAGGGCCGTCCCCCTTCCATCTGGATTTTTAATCCTAACTTCGAAGAAGAGCTTGTCTTCCCAAAAAAAACTTTCCCGAAGACAAAGGCCTTAACCAAAGACCTGAGTCACCTGCTCACTTGCCTGGCCAATGAGCACGATATTATCGTCACTCAAAACCCACCACCCAAGCAATTTTTAATGGAGCTAAAAAAAGTTGGCTTCAAGGTTCCCAAGTTTCTTTGCGAAAAAGAGGTTCTGGCATGGGAGGGCTCTATTAGCAGAATCAAGCCATGGGGGTGGTCTCATAAAATTTTCCAGTACTGGAGTAGAAAGTTTCATAACCTTACCGACGAGCACCCACAAGACAAGGAATGGCTTAGCTCCAAGCAATTTGAGAAAATCCCACTTAAGAACTTAACATCCAAAGCCTTTGCCTCAGAAGTCCAAACAGAGTTTTTGGATAGTTTAAGCAACGATCAAAAAGCCTACTTGCATGCAAGTGCCTACCCAGCCTATATAGCCACCAACCTTGAAGAGTTCTCTTTGGCATACACCCAGCTGGCTCAACTGAGCGATAAAGTGCTCATAAAAGCACCTTATGGCAGCAGCGGGCGACACCAAAGAAAGTTAGACTACCTGGGCCCCATCCCAGCAAATGATATGAATTGGATCAAGAATACCCTCAGACACCAGAGTAAATTAGTCATCGAACCTTACCTTGATAAGGTGGTGGACTTATCAGTCCAACTAATGATACACAGTGACGAATCAGCGTCTGTCCAAGGAGTCACCCGGTTCTTGACTCACAATAATCGCAGCTATTTTGGCCATGTTTTGGGCCAAAAGCTTTTTGCTTGTGACTCAGAAGTCGTAAGAGCTATCCACCAAAAACCTAAATATGGGCTATCAAATTGGGAGCTACTTAAAAAATCCGCTCTCTTTGTGATAAAGAAACTTCAAGCCGCTGGTTACACGGGCCCCGCTGGGATAGATGCGTTTATTTTTAAACAAGGCAAGCAATTTTACCTTAGGCCTCTTGTTGAAATAAACTGTCGCTACACCATGGGACACTGCGCACTCGCTCTAGAGAGGTTCATTCCAAAAGATTGGCTTGGCTTGTTTTCAATTAAGGTAACTCCAAATAAATGTCCTACCCATTGATGGTTAATTTTAGTACAGTTCTGGCCTGTGATTGCGCACTCTA
>JABSRF010000120.1 GCA_013215275.1 Oligoflexales bacterium
ATCACAGGTTATCTAAAGTCGCCCTGCGAAGCGATGAAAATTTTTCTTCTGCACTTAATCTAGCAATCCGCCTTTCAGCGGCCAGTTTTGTAATCGCATCTAAGTTTTTATCAATTTCCGTATCAAGAATCTTTAACTCTTCAAGGCATTTCAGCCGTTCTTCTTCGTCCGGTGGTAGGGGTGCTGAAATCATTAAGATGATTCTCCATATAAGAAAGTCTCTACTCAGTGTTAAATTTTATCTGAATATGCCCGCTGATGGAACTTTAGCAAAATGAATCTGATAAACAAACAAGATCCAAAAGTATTGGATAAGTAAATAAAAATAAGGTTTTAAGGAAAATAAGATGTTAGGATACTGAAAATACTGAACAATAGGAGGCAACCGTGAGGCTTTTAAAATTTCTCTTCTTACTTACCTTGATCAACCCTCCAAACCTTTTTGCTGCAGGCCGTACCGTTTATATTTCCTTAGTGGAAAAAGACAGTATCACAAGCTTTATAAGCCGATTTGTCAGTGCTGAACACCAAATGGTAGCTACTTTAGATCCTGTAAGAGAGGCAATTAGAACCATCAAAGTTTCTGAAGAAGACCACGAGCAACTATTTTTTGTTGAGCTAACAAAAGCATCAAATGCTACCTTAGATGATGAAATCTCTCGATTTGGTTCAGTTGCTGTGGTGAAAAAGCCTAAATCAGAACTTCATGATGGCCATTTTCAAAATCTCGTTAACCCTCTCGAATACTGGGAAGCAATTCCCCAAACCGCCCACAGAAATTTCCCTAAGTTTCGTAACAGAAGAATCTCCAATAAATCACTCATAATAAGCCCTGAGATCCGTATCGATGAGTCTTACATGATTACGAAACTAAAAGAGCTTAGCGGGGAGGTTCCAGTACAAATTGAAGGAAGGCAAATAAGCCTTGGAGAACGGTATTCTACAGCCGGAAAAAACTTAGCTAGAAAGTTTTTAAGGCAAGAGTATGAATCATTAGGTTACGAAGTCAGAGAGCACCAGTTCGGCCGTTTTACCAAAGGAGTCAATTTTGTCGCTGAAAAGCAAGGGAGTGATGAATCTTACTTCATGATCACATCACACTACGACACCGTTCGAACGGTTGGCGCGGATGATGATGGTAGCGGTCTAATAGCTGGATTGGCCATAGCAAAGTCGCTAGCAGGTATGAATCACGAATTCGGTCTCAGATTCGTTGCATTTGACCAAGAAGAAAGAGGGCTCCTCGGATCAAAAGCTTATGCTGCTTACCTTAATGATCAATCTAGGCTGGATCAAATGCTTGGCCTAATCCAACTTGAAATGCTTGGCTGGGATGAAGACAATGATTTCAAAATTCACGTCATAGACTGCAATGAAAATTCCTCAGCAGATTTAACAAAGGTTGTTTTAGATACCGTTAATAAATTGAGGATAAAACTAGTACAAAGCCCTGCATGCACAAACCGAAGCGATCATTCATCTTTCTGGAGCTATAACAAACCAGCTATCGTGATATCTCAGAATTTTTTTGGCGGAGATTCTAACCCATGCTATCACAGGAGTTGTGACAAATTTGCAAACGTCAATTTAGGCTATCTAACGACAATCACTTCTGCTGCCGCAAACTCAGTGGCAAAGCTCATAGGGGCCTATTGAAGTTGAATCAGTCTTCCTCTTTCGTTAGTTCTTTTTCTTTTTCTAGAACCTTATTGAGGAACTTTGATAAAGAGAATTGGTAATGAGCGATATTAGGATGAATTATATTTAGATTTCTGTCTTTTGGGTTCCATGTTGCCAGTTTAAATTTATTGTTGGTTTCATCCACTCGATAAAATTCGTAGGAATCAAGGCGCCTGACCTCTCCCTTTGCTTTGACTGGATTACCACTATTATCAGTAATGAAATAGTACCCCTGTTTGAACTTAAACCTCAGTACAAGGGCAAAGATCATGTTTTTGGAGCCCTTTTCCAACCTTTGAAAAATCATCGTATAGTCTTTATTTTTCTTATCTGTTTTAAATACCTTAAGTTTCGCTGTCTTTTCCAGGTGGTTCTTCGAAAATTCTTTTATATAGTTGCCTACTTGGGTTTCGATTAAATCAGTATAGCTCGCTTGCAACTCAGGCAATAAATCTCTTGCATTGGGGTATGCACAAGAATCCCCACTAAAATAATCACGTCCTAATAGCGAGCATGAGTATGTGTTTGCATACACACGTTCCCGACCAAACCAGTCTTTTAGAGTTGCTTCAAGACGATCAAGGTTCGTATTTGAATTAGCGGTGCTCGCATTCCATGGTCCCATTCGTCCTGTCGAACCGACTAGTTTTAGATCTACTTTGTAGGTTTCAAACTTTTCAGTCGTCACATCCTTTGTACCAAGCACATAGATAAGATTTAATTGAAAAGTATATATTTTTTCATCCGACTTAAATGAAAACTGAGTCTTATAGTTTTTGAAGTCTTTTGTTGAACAAGGGTTTTCTATCATCGTTAGTTCAAACCCCTGTGGCTCTAAGTATTGTTGATGATAGGTTTTAATATGTTCTTGGATGTTTGTACACTTATCTTTTGTCCCAACAAAGTGTATCGATTTTAGCTCCTTAGGTTTCGCAAGAGCGAAAGCTGTTGGTTTTTTTGCAGGCTCAGCTGCTTTAACATTTTCAGCAACCTTAGTTCTTCTTTCGGGATCTTTGCTCACACACGCTGATATAAAAATAAATAAAAAGCCCAATAACTTCATAATTTGATCCTCTAGGAAACCCATCTCAGTCCCTGGATCAATCGGATATAAAACATATTTATTTAAAAATTAAAGCATCATCCCAATTAAGATAAGTATATGTCAATGAAATGATTATGATCTTTTTTAGCAACTGTTCATAATTGGGAAATCCACAGTAACAACTGCGCCTATACTTTAATGATGGGGCTTCGTGATGGAGGTGTTGCTACTATCTAGCTACACACCACAAGCAAGGACTGGCTAATAAGGTAGGAAAAATAGATCAAGTTGATCAGCAAATCCTATGTTTACATTTACTGACACCATTTTGCACCCTAAAGAAGCTTGCTTTTCTATGCTAAAATGAGGCTAAGTGAAAATTTATAAGAAAAGTATCGTCGACGGTCACAGCTTCTAATACGTAAGAGAGGAGAAATTATGGAGGAAGAGGACCAGGACCAAGAAGAGATCCAGGGCAAGGTAGTACCAAGTAGTATTTCAGCAATTGTCAAAAAACCTACCCTTGGTGTGAATCAGCGAGGAGCTGGTGCAGGTATCACAGGTCTTCTTGGTTTTCTTGGCTTGTTATTCATTTCTATTATGTTCTTCATAACCGAAAACTACTTTATTTCAATGCTAGTGATTTCATTCGGTTTGGTGGTTTATGTTGCAGGAATGGATACGATAAAGATCATTCTTTCTTCTTTTACAGTATCTTTTTCGTCAAGACACCTAATTGACAAGGCAGCCTTTCTAGTTGACACCCTAGAATCATTAAATAAAGTGCTTAGCCTAGCAAAAACCAAAACAGGAGAGATAAAGCTAGGCCCCGTCCCCAATAATGCTGTTATTTCACTTCCAGACAACCTACTTTCGAGGGATATTCAAAAGCTGGTCGATGATGGCAAAGAGTTTGACTATGTCCACTATGTCTTGCACTCATACTATACGGAGTGTCATGAGTTGTATGACTACGCAAACGCGAACCTGGAATTTGTTGCCGATGCCATGCCTTTGTTTGGGTTGATGGGAACCATTGTTGGATTGATCGCGATGTTTGATGGCCTTGGAGCCAATGTTTCAATAGAATCTTTGACTCCCCAGTTAGCACTAGCTCTGAAGACAACCTTATATGGAGCACTTTTTTCATCCGTCTATAAGGTTGTTGCATCTCGCTTTGATCAGCGTATCAAAGCCCTTGAATATGATTATGAAGCAATGTGTCATGCTGTCGAAGTGGTTGTACAAAACAAAAACCAAATTGAGGTTAAGTCTTGAAAAATAGTGGCTTAAAACCAAGGGCTAAGACTAAGTCCCCATCCTGGCAGGTCATCTATATGGATTTGATGACCAACATTATGGTGTTTTTTGTAATCATTTGGTCTTTAAGTCAAGGTAAAGGTGAAGGAATTAGTGAGACAGCTGGGGACGTTACGACTAGGCTGATCAACCTACCAGGTGATGTCCTTTTTAGCCCAGGACAAACTAGCCTTACGGGCCCAGGTAAAGATATCATCGGCAAGCTTTTCAAAGATGAAAATGGCAAAGGAGTGCTCAGTTTCGATTCCGGGGATTTAACAAAACGAATGTTGGTTTTTCATGGCCACACAGATAGTGATGGCAAAAAAGCTGCAAATATTAATCTAGCTTGGAGGCGTGCCCTTTCAGCATACGAAGAAGTTAAATCCTACAACCCAGAACTCGCTGAGCATGTGATTATTTGCTCCCACGCCGATAACTCTGCAAAAGAAGAGGTTCCAAAAACATCCGGAAAAGTATCCAGTGAGATGCGAAAAATAATCCGGGAAATCAAAGCTAAGAACCGTAGGATTACCATTGAAGATAGGACAGTGAATAAATTTTCAGGTGATGATGAATGAAAATTGGCGTCAAATCAATATTCTGTTTATTTCTATTCGTATTTCTAATATCTATTGTCGTATATACTGATTTCTTTATCTTCAAAAACCTGCTTAAATACGAGCCCATCACCTTATCACTGATTGGGTTTTTCACCATTGTCAGCCTTTCAATTCTGATGCACTTTTACGGAGGCAAAGATTCGGAGGTTGCATTTTATGTCAGTAAAGACTACCAAATTGGTGGAGACGCCATCATCCTTTGTGTGAAGGATGTTTTCTTTGCTTTAATTTCAAATCGGAAAAAAGTCGCTCTTGAATTCCCTCTTTCCATTCAAATGAGTATACTCTTTCTGGCAATATTCTACGTAAATGCATTTACCATCAATGATCGAACCTTAATGCTTCTTTCCGACATCACCAAGCAGTTTGATCCATCTTCATCTGAGTATTGCATAAAGGTAGAAAAGAAGAAAAAAAAGGTAGATAAACCAGGTTGTGAGCTAGTCCTCAGAGCCGCAAAAATGGGTCTTTCGGACAAACTAGGAGATTGCAAGCCTGAGGAGTATGAAGAATCAGGAGAATTGAGTCAAGTCTGCAAGCTAAGGCAACTTGACGAGCCCCAATTACACTACACATATCGTAAGCTTGCAAAAAAAATGATCAGTTTTGTAGGCATTCCCTTTATCGATGTTTTTAATAGCTTTAGAAACACTTTTAGAGAACAGGTAAAAGAAATTGAGCTTTTAGGTGACCATCAGGGATTAGTCATGAACGCTACCCCAAGGGCATCCCATCATATTTTGACAAACTTACCACCTCCAAAAGGCAAATGGTTCCATGCAATTTACAGTGCTATGTTCCCTGGAGATTGTATCGACCGCTATGCTGAACTCCCAAATATTTTGCAAGAAGGAGAGGACTCGCTTTCACACAAATTTGAATTTGTGATTGCTCATCTGTTATTTACCTCAACCCATAATCCATCTGCTGGATATTGTAGAGAATACCAGATCCATTGGGGTTTAGAGTCTGACATCTGTCGGAGGATTGTTGCAAACCCACTCGAAGGCTTAGAGGAAGCAGGAGCGAAAGACCATCTCGACCTCTTACTTCACCGCGAACAGGTTCAGAAAAAAATGGATGCATTGGCGAAAAGAATTGAAAAATTCGCGATCAAAAAAGAGGATCCAGATAAAGATAAAGACAAGGATAAAGAAAAAAATAAGGATAAAGACAAGGATAAGGCCAAAAAAGCACTTGATCCATTTGAAAAGCTTGCCGCCAAAAAACACCCCATCACCCGCGCTGCATCCTTTCATTGTTTTATGGTGGGAGAGGATGAGACCGATGTCATTGCATCAACAGTAAAGGTTAATGACTTCGAGTTTCAACTATTTGAGGTTCATACCTCGTCCACCTTGAGTGATGAAAACGCAAAAATCCCAGTAAACTGGTTCAAAAAAACAGCCACAGTTTTACATGGTAACTTTCGCTACGCGGGTTTCCTTTCTCGGAAAGCATTAGCAAACAGAAGTCAGGGGGATCTGTCACATGTGTTTAATAAGGCGACCCCATTTCTTTTGGCAAAAACGCAAGCACTGACTGGTATTGATATTATGCTGGGTGATGAATGGCTTCATAATCGATTGGATTTGCTGTCTGTTTATCCTTGGTCGCTACATATGCATCACTTTATAAAAGTTTTTCGCAAAAAGTTTAGAGCAAAATGGCAACGTTTATGAAAACGAGAATTTTTCTACTTATGATTGTTCTATTTAGCGATGCCCCAAGGGCAATCAGCTATTCAACATTAGGATGGAGCGATGAAAAAAAGGTCAACTATATTGGCAATAGCCTGGTATCCCTCATTGAGACTCCAGTGGACAGGATAAAAAAAATCCAAAAACAGTTGGGTGTTGAAAACCGAAGTTCTTGCCGTTCTTCAATCATTAATTTGAAGCTCCAGTGCCTCATGAAAAGGATGAACATATACTGCAATAAGATGACAGGTAAAAGAAGAAGGCAATGTCGCTATATCAGCGACACTGTTATTGTAAATAAGCTCTCTGAGAATGACCATCTAACGAGCCGTGAACGCTTCTTTCTTTTGAAACAAAAAGGGTCTCATGAAGAAAAAATGTCAGATGCACTGATGAAAAAATATTCAAATATAGCTGCAAAACTTAGCTTGTCTAATTTTTTGGAGTGTTATGAAGTCAATCACGAGTGTTTTGCACACAGCATCAACAATTTCTGTACAGAATTCAACTTTAAAGGAGAACTCGGCTGGCAAAGTTGCGTGAGTTCACTCCTTTGGTTTATAGCAATCTCCCAATAAAAATAGAGTTAGCTATGCATAAGTTTTTTTTCATTTTGTTTATTTCATTTTTTGCCTTCGAGCCGAATATTTGCCTCGGACAAAGCACAAGCATTGCACAAAAATCAAATAAAAAAAATGTAAAGAAAACAAGTAAGAAGACTAGGAAAAAGAAGAAAACGACAAAAAGACGTAAAAAGAAGCCTACCAAGAAAGTCACAAAAAAGAACACCAAGAAAACAAAAAAGAAAACCGTCAAGAAGGTCCCAAAGAAAGATGCGAAAAAAGAAGCTCTGCTTGCTGAAAAATTAGAGAAAGAAAAGGAAGAGAAAGAAAAAAAAGAGGAGGAAGAAGAGGAAGAGGAAGAGCCAGAAAAGGAGTTTAAGGCCAATTTCCTCGTTGAGATACTTCCAGACGAGCCTATTAGAAGGTGGGTGGCTAAGGCAATAGAGTATAAGGTTTACCAGGATCTATCAGAATTTGCTAAATTAGAACCCACGACAAAAGAGACCGTCAAACCACCTCCATGTGAGGCCGAAGAGTGCGATAGTGATACGGTGATCGTCGCTTCCATTTATTTTAATGGGCTATTGCGGGAAAATTCCCTAACCTATGAGATCCAAGATTTAGACTCCCTCCAGATTCTAAAAACCGGCTCCATTCCTTTCAATAAACAAATAGGCTTGCCAGAACTTCGCGTTGAGATATTTAAGGCTATGAAGCCAATTACTGGCAAAAGCGGTCTCATAGATCGCCTTGAAGCAAAAGCTAAGATAAAGCTTGCCCGCGAAGCTCGGGAAAAGAAAATCCAAGAAATCGTAAAAAAACAAACAGAAGAAGAGCTAAAAGAAGCTGCGGAAGGGGAGCTTAAAGACTGGGCCGACAATAAAGCTTCGAAAGTAAAAGACAAAGATAAGAAAGATGATAAGGGCAAGGACAGTAAAAAAATTGCGGAAAAGGATAAAAAGGACAAGAAAGAAAAAGGCAAGGATTCCAAGGCAATTGCGAGCAAAGATAGAAAAGGCAAGGATAAAGATGGCAAAGATAAAGACAAGGATGCAAAAGATGGTGAAGAAAAACCAACAGACGAGGAGCTTGCAAACCTCCCCCCACCTGAGCCCGATTGGTGGCAAATCGCAGTAGACCATGTTCAAGTATTCGCAGAGAAAAATCGAGAAGATTTAAAACTATTTCTCATTTACTTCTTTGCAATCATCACCTTTGCTCCCATTGTGCTTTTTAGCATCTACCAAACGGTCTCCAGAGGGTCGAGCCAGTTTAATCGCTCTCTTTTCCCACTCCTTCTCATTGCTGGACTAATAACATTCACTATGATCTTGATTCAGGGTGGACAGATCATGGCCGATGTAGACTTACAAAAGATCGATTTTGAATGGGAAAAATTACCAGAGCTAAAATGGGTCGGTCCTATTTTTGGTGGGTTTCTATTTGGTTATTTGTTAATCATTTGCTTAAAAACCGCAGTTCCTCTCATCCATGGCTTTGAAGAAATTGAGCATAGGATGATTAGCTTAGTATTGAGGGCATGGTCATGGTTAACGTTTGTAAGAATGGTCTTAATGACACCCATTGTCATTTCCTTTCTCTTCCTCATCTTTTTGAGTGCTATTGTATTTGAAGTCGATCGGTATCTCTTCTTTTCATTGCTGCTCCCGCTAGGAGGATTGTTTGCCTGGTTTTGGGCAGCTTATATGATGGAAAACTTCGCCGTGAGCTTAGATAAGGTATGTGTTTATGGCCCAGCAACTAAAAAGAATCCGTGGAACAAATGCATTCGTGACTACCTAAGCCAATACTTCAAGCGAGCTGGGCTAGAGGCTGATCCGAAATTTCTGGATGATATTATTTTTCTACCCCATAAAGAGGATGATGTTGATACTTATGGAGGGGGCTTATCAAAGGCGAGGGTTGTCGTCAGTCGCAAAATACTCGCATATGCCCTTAATATCCCTGAAGAGGCTCCTCCAAAGGTTTCAGATAAAGAAAGGGTTCCTGTTGAGTTTGGAGATGAGGTATCAAAGCCCGATAACGTTATTGGTGATGAAGAACTAGACCAACAACAAGGCATAGAAGCTCCACCAGCAAGCTCTGGAGCAAAGGAATTAGACACTGAGCAAACGGAAATGGAGGAACCAGAGCATGATGAACCAGCAGACTCTAAGCATGACCATGATGACCCTGATGATCCGGAAGGAAAAAAACTACAAACTGATTTCATGAAGCTTGAGGATTTTCAGAAGATCACCTCATTCAAAAAGTACGAAGTAGAATCAGGCGAAGGAACGAGCGTTGGGTTTAAGCCACCCATTCCTACCGATTCAGGGCATGGTGAACAGGGAAATGTAGATGAAGAACAAAACAGCCACAGCAATTCTCAGCATGATGCTCCTGACAGCCATCAGGAAAGCAGCCACAGCAATTCTCAGCACGATGCCCCTGACAGCCAGCAAAATGAAAAAACAAGCCAGCCTGAAGAATTCGAAAAAACTAGAACGGTCGTGCTCAAGGAAGATGAGCTTTACCGGGTGAAAAAAGAAGCAGATGCAAACTTTACGGTTCAAATTGAAAGCTCATCATCCGATTATCATGACTTTCTCTTTGGCATGTTGTTAAGTGAAATTGGCCATGTCTTAAAACGTGGCTCTGGAATAAACACCTTGGTACTAATGACAGCAAGGATTAATAGCAAACTACCAAAATTTTTAAGTGCCGGTTTGGAAAACGTTTTTGCCGCTTACCATAGAAACTTTGCGAGATTCTCTTTGATTTTATCGGATTCTATCTCGCAGATATACCGGGGCGAACCGCACCTGCTGCAATATCTATACTTCATTGAATCAGGTAAAGAGCATGTGTTAAGCAAAAATGCCGAGAAAAAAGAGCTTTCGACGATTAGCCAAGAGATTTTAGAGGCGATAGAGCAATGGATCCCTGAATTATCAAAGAAGAAATCAAATATTAGCCTCCTGCAAAAACGCTTACTTTGGTTGAAAGGATACTTCTACTCTTTTACCAAAGTAGAGAAGCGTTACAACCGTGCCTCCAAGCTTTTTAAGATCTTAGCTCCGGTGGCTTTGGTCGCATTGATTAGCTACAGTGTTGTGAATTCTTTTTCCTATAATTCTGTTTACCACGAGAGAATCGAGGCACAGAAAAGAGCACTGGAAGAAAAAACCAAGGAGAAAGAAGCGAAAGAGCAAGAGGCAAACTCCTCTGACCTCCCCATCCAGAAGTAATGCCCATCGAAACTAGCAAGACTTACTCATTCATAAGACCTGTCAGCTCATCTAGCAAATCGCTAATTTCCCCTTCCGATTCCGGGATATCTTCGTCAATCTTGTCGCCAACTAAGCCCTAATCAAGTGACCTTTATAATGGCATAATTTTCAAGATTTTCACTGGATACATGAGCAAATTCACCATATTTTT
>JABSRF010000121.1 GCA_013215275.1 Oligoflexales bacterium
AGTTAAAGTAAGTAAAGAGCTATATGAAGTCAAAAGCCTTTAAATAAAGGTATTTTATATTTCGCTACAGCGACTATATAGGCTTGTTTTTCAATACCAATCAACTTGTTGCCGTCGAAATTACAGAACCACAGAAAAATATCAAGAATGTCGTGTTTTTTATTGGTGATGGTATGGGTATCGCAGCCGTCACTGGTGGGAGAATATGGGCTCATGGTGCAAATGGTTCCCTTAATATTGAAAAGATGCCTTTTACCGGCTTTGTTAAAACCTTTTCGTCCTCAGACTTTGTCACCGACTCAGCTGCTTCGGCTACGGCATTAGCTTCTGGAGTAAAAACCTATAATGGTGCCATTGGCTTGAGTGATCCGGTCATAGATCCCTCTGGTAAATCTCGTGTACTGGAAACATTGAGCGATTTAGCAAAGAAGAAGGGGCAATCGGTTGGGATTGTATCCACAGCTAGGATTACCCATGCGACGCCAGCAAGCTTTTATGCTCATGTGCCGAGTCGAGATTTAGAAGAGGAGATTGCGAAGCAGGCCTTAACTTCTCAGGTGGACTTGTTTCTGGGAGGCGGCAGGGAGGCGTTTTTACCTCAGAGAAAAGATAAGCGTAAGTTGCTTGAAGAAATGAAAAAAAAAATGGGTGGATATACGCCGAAAACAAGGAGCAAATGCTTGCTCCTAAGTTGAGTGCAGGGGATAAAGTGATCGGCTTATTTTCTGACGATCATCTGGACTATGACCTGGATCGTCAGAAAAGCAAGCTGGACCAACCTTCTCTAACAGAGATGGTGCAATTTGCTATTGAGCATTTAAGCAAAAACCCCAAGGGATATTTTTAATGGTTGAGGGTGGGAGGATTGATCATGCTGCTCATGTCAACAACGCCCGTAATATGTTTGGTGATATGATTGCCTTTGATACTGCTATTGGAAGCGTGTTAAATAAGCAGCAAAAAGACACCTTAACCTTAGTGACTGCCGATCATGAAACGGGAGGGTTGGCAATTAGTGGCTATAAGAGCCTTGAAGAGGGCAGGGGCGAGGGTATTTTCGGAAAGGTGCTAAATTTTTTGGAGGATGATCGTTGTTTGCTTAGCTTTGCCAGTGGTCCCGGAGCGAAACGAGAAAAAAATGATCCCAATTTACATCCATCCCTTTATTATGCTGAATCAGCTGCTCATACGGCAGTTGATGTTCCGATCTTAGCTGCAGGCCCTGGAGCTCAGTTTTTTAGCGGGTTTATGAACAATGAAGAAATCCCGTGGAGGATAAGTAAACTGATGGGTGTGAGCTTTGAGAATGCAGCTAATTTAGAGAATCATGGCTTATTTGATAAACCAAACCTTAAAACGTTGAGTATGAATAAATGAAAGCTGTTATGTTGGATGCTGCGAGCTTGGGAAAAGGGCTTTCCCTTGAATCAATTCGCAGTGAAGTAAATCATCTGGATGTTTTTGAGAGCACCGCTCCCGAAGAAGCTAAAGAACGCATGCTGGGTCACGAATGTGTGATCTGCAATAAGAACATAATGAGTGCTGGGCTGCTAAAAGCTTGTCCCGAATTGAAGGTCGTGTGTGTCACGGCTACTGGGGTGAATAATGTTGATTTGAAAGCTGCGGAAGAGTGCGGAATTAGAGTCCTAAATGTAAAAGACTATGCAGGTCCTATTGTATCTCAACATGCGATGGGTCTAATCCTTATGTTAGCTCATAACTTCTCGTACTATACGAAGGCATCAGTGGATGGTACTTGGAGCAATGGGCAAGAGTTTTGCCTTTTTGGCTCTGATATTTCTGAACTAGAGGGGAAGACCCTAGGAGTTTTAGGGTTTGGAGCCATCGGTCGCAAGCTAGCAGAAAAAGCCAAGGCTTTTGGAATGGATATACTACTTGGCGCATTACCAGGACGCACCTATCAAAACTACGATGTAGACTTTGAGCGCGTTTCTTTAAAACACTTTTTACCTCGCGTTGATGTTCTATCAATTCACTGCCCTTTAACTTCCGAGACTGAGAACCTAATCGGTTCGAGTGAGCTGGAGATGATGAAGAGCACTGCTTTGCTGATCAACACAGCGAGGGGTGGGATCGTTAACGAGATTGCTTTGGCGTCTGCTTTGCGAAAAGGCCTCATAGCAGGGGCGGCACTTGATGTCCTGAGCCAAGAACCTCCTCCATTAGACCATCCTTTGCTGTGTGGTGAGATTCCCAATCTCATCATTACGCCTCATAATAGCTGGGCAGGTCAAAAAGCGAGGCAGACGATCATTGATAAAACTGCTGAAAACATTAAAGAGTTTAGAAGAGCTGCTCGGAGCTAGGAGATTTTACCGAATAGCATTCGTTTGAGCGCCTGCTCCAATGCCATGGTATCTGCATTATTCTCATAGCTCTTATCCGCTTTTTTTAAGCGCTCAGAATTTGTCATCTGAGCCTGAAGCCTTGCTTTAGCTTCATCAGCACTCAATTGGTTCCTGTGCCTCATCCTTTGAATAGCTAATTCAGGCTCAATATAAACAACCCACACCTCATCCACAATAGATTCCCACTCAGCCTCTAGAAGGACCGCAGCCTCTAGAACAATAGGAGCCAGAGGGTTAGCCTTCCTTGCTTCTTTTATCCTTTGCTCTCCAAGCTTTTTTATTTCAGGCCAAACGATATCACAAAGCAATTTTAGCTTTAATCTGTCAGTAAAAACTAAGGAACCAAGCTTTTTTCGATCAATTGCTTGCTCAGGGTCTAATATTTCCGGACCAAAATTTTCCAAAATCCTTTTGTAAGCAGAGCTACATTTCAAGTAGGCTTCATGCCCAAGTTTATCAGCGTCTAGAACAATGCAGCCTAACTGTTTAAGGATCTTAGCAGCAGTTGACTTGCCCGCTGCAATGCCTCCTGTCAAGCCGATAACTTTCCCGGTTTGCTTTTCTGACTCGCTTTGAAGGCTCATAATCAACTTTCATATTCAAAGCATTCACTGAGTTTTAGGCACCAGTGGACCTCACGAAACCACTCTTTAGGGTGCAAATAGAGTCTATCTTTGTCAAGGGTGAGTAGCTTGTTTTCCATTGCAAGTTCGAGCTCTGCGTTGGGGCAGAAGCTTTTCCCTGTCCGAGTTTTAATATCTTGCAGGTCAAGCCCTCTTGAGCTTCTAAGGCTACTCCCAAGAAGCTCGAGGAGGTATGCTTCTTCATCTCGTTGCTCAATTTCGATTAGAGGCGCAAAGTCTTCAAAAGGATTGCCTGTGCTGGCATCCACTTGCCTAAAGCTTCGTTCCCTTCTAGTGTAATGATAGCGCACGCCAATGGGGCTCTTTCCAGGGAGAAATCCATGGGCTCCAGCACCAACCCCTAAGTATGGCTTTCCCTGCCAATATAGCCAGTTGTGCTTACAGGAAAATCCCTTTTTACTCCAATTGGAAACCTCTTCATGCTCGAAACCATATTTTGCAAGGTATTCCATAGCCGAATAGTACAGTTGTTCTTGGCTCTCATCACGTGGTTCTATGATCTTACCTCGTTGCCTAGCGCGTCCAATGGGGGTGCCCTGGGCATAGGTCAAGTTATAGAGGCTAAAATGCTTGCAATTTAATTTCTGCGCAAGCTCTAGATCCTCAAGCCATTCTCCCAAGCTTTGGCTTGGCCAACTGTAAATAAGGTCGAGGTTGGTATTCTCAAAGTATGCTCCACAGGCTTCCATGCTTTTTATTGCCTTTGAACGACTATGGTCGCGTTTGAGAAATGATAGGCCTTTTTCTTGAAAGGTTTGAACCCCGACTGAAATTCGATTGAATCCACAGTTTTTCCAAATTTTTAGGTTTTCTAAGCTGCAGTCATTTGGATTAGCCTCAAGGCTTACTTCGCAATCTGGGCTAAGGTATGGGGCTAGGCTTGAAAAAATACCTTCATAACCGTGAGTTATGAGAGAAGGGGTCCCTCCTCCAATATTGACGGTAATAATCGATACTTGTCCCGCTTCCTGCTTGAGATAGTGAAGCCAGGATTTTAAGTGGGTGTTTAGGGTGTTTAAGTAGCGATTTTTTAGCTCGTCATCCCAATGGGCAGTTTTGGCAAAGTCACAGTAGTGACAAATGGAGCTGCAAAAAGGGATATGGAGGTAGACTCCCAACTCTAGGGAGTTATGTTCTTGAATTTGTTTACTCATAGTTTAATTCAGTAGGGTTCTACGTATTTTTGTAAAAGGTTTCTAGGGCCCATTCTAAGCTTGAGCTGAGCCAAAAAGGTATACATGCCTATCATCTTTCGGTCTAGGAAAATAGCCTCACGAGGTGGGGTTCTCAGCTTAAAGGTGAAAACTGCATTTTTGGCTAGTTCAGTCAGGCGGTTGATAATATCGGTCTGGCCCCATAGGTAGGGGTTCGGCCCCTCGTCGCTTCCATCAAGGCTGGGGCTTGCGAACTCCTCATTAAACGCTTCAATTGCTGTAAAACAGATCTTTGAGAACAAGTTAAGAACGTCTTCACCATCTTTGTCACGTAAAAAACCTAAGGCTCTTCCGGCTTCGATGTTTTTTACAGGGTCTTGAGCAAGTGCTGATTTTACCAGCTTAGCGAAGGGTTCTATGTATTTTTTTGGAAACTTACGCACTGCTCCGAAGTCGAGAAGGATAATCTTATCCTGCGCTTGAGGGTCGTTATTCAAACGAATCTTATAATTACCAAAGTGGGGGTCTGTCTGGACAATGCGCCATTCGAAAATCTCCTTGAACATCAGCTCCATAGCAGCTGCTGCAATGCGATTACGACGTTTAGGGTCGAGGTCTAAGATTTCCTGACCGTCTACAGGAGCACCCTCTTCGTAGCTCATCGTTAGAACTCGCTTTGAAGAAAATTCCGGATAAACCTGAGGAACGATAAAGCGACCATCGTCAGCTAACTGCTCCCGGTAAAACTGGAACATGTCTAGCTCGCGGGAGTAATCGGCTTCGTGATGGAGCATCATTCGGATTTCTTTGAAAACCTCTTCAAAACTCGGACCCATGGGAACAAGGTTTGAAATAGACAAGATAGACTTTAAAGATTTCAGATCGCTGTCAATTGCCTTGTCGACTCCTGGATACTGAATTTTGATTGCAACTTGCTGCTTGCTTTTTTTTATTCTAGCTAAATAAACCTGGCCCATGGATGCGGCCGCTATGGGCTCCTTGTTTATGGAAAGCTTGGCAAGTTTTTCGCTCCCAAGCTGCCTGAGGAGGACTTTTTCCATCTCTGACCAAACAACAGGCCTGGAGTCTGACTGTAGTGTCTTTAAAACTTTGTTTACCTCAGGAGGCAAAAAATGCTCACCATAAATTGAGAGCATCTGCCCAGCTTTCATCACGCTTCCCTTTAACTTACCGAGCTCTTCAGCTATTTTGATGGCTTGGCTGCTAAGGAATTGTTGAAAGCGTTCTTTTCGCTGATCTTTTGGTGAAAAAAGGTCTTTCACCTTCAGGCCTGCAAAGCGTGCTCCACTATTTATGCTTAAATTGAATAAGCTAACACCACGGCTTAGGGGGTTCGCTGCTATTTTTTCTAGCTTGCGGTCTTTTTTATCCTTTTTTGACATCTAGTTCTTTCTAAGGAGGTTTGATGCTTCGCCTATCACAACAAAGATAAGCTGTGCACCCACATATGTAAAGGTCCGTTAGCAGTTAGGAGTGGCCAATGTTTAGGTAAAAAATACTAGGTACATGTTTGTCTAGTGGATCTAGTTGCTCGCTATGCGAAAATGGAAATAAGCTGAGTCAAACCTAAGATGATAAAGTTGGAACCATATGTTTAGGCTGTTTTTGATTAACCTCCTTAAATCAGGTCGGGAAGCGGAGCAAGTTATGGACCGTCCCAAGAACCTGCTACCTCCAAAAAGGCTTAGGAATAGACGAATTTATGAACGTTTCGATATCGATCATAAGCACCTTTCCCTAATGAATGATCAGGATATCCTTCTCGTTAGGGATCTATCAGAAAAGGGCTTCAGCACTGAAGTCTCTCCGAGGGGATTCAAGAGATTAGTGGTTGGGGACGTCTATCTATGTCGTATCAGATACCTAGGTGAGTTGTACGATGCTCAAGCATGTGTCAGGTGGAAGTCAAAAGGATTTGTCGGGTTCGAGTTACTGAAGGCGTCAAAAAACACCAAAACTTTTATGCGTAGGTTAATTAAACCAATAGAGGTTGGAACGTCTTTGCAGAAAATAGACGAAAGGTTTATTGAGCTGCACGATAACGAGGGGATGACTTGGTACCACGGTCCCAATGAAACCAATTTCTATCTTTGGTTAGACGACGAAGAGGAAATCAAATCTTGGAAACTTGAAGATAGTGACCGCTTTATAAAGTGGGATCCGATCTCGGGTGTGATTACTGGCAAAATTATCCGTGACAAGCAGGATCCTAATACGATGACACCATGGGCGGCCACTCATAGTGAGGATCAGTCCCCCAATAAGGATCTAAAACAATTTGCAACAGATGTTTTTATGGTTCTTCAATTGCCTTCAAAAGATAAGCTGATCGAATCAATTATGAGTTAATTTATGGGATTTCGATTAATAAAAGAGCACAGCCCTAGGTATCAAAGCCTGAGAAGTAGGCTCAAAGAGAGCGAGCTGAAAAAGGAAGCGGGAAGATGGAGCAAGCTCACAGCTCACTCACAGAGCGATTGTGACGATTTTATTGATAAATTTCACGAAGTGATGTTGCGAACCGTAGAAGATTCCCAACCTAGAACCTGTTTGGCAAGCAACTTAAGTGCTCTCATCAAGAGGAAAAAGATGAACTTGGTGACCATCCAAGGTAACCTTGAGATTGATCGTTTGATGGAACTTATTGCAGACCTCCCCATTGAAGGTTCGTGAACTCAAACCAATCCAATTAAACAAAATTGCTTGCTTTTACACTGAGCCTAAAGTATGGGTTTGTCCGGATTCCAGTACTTATCAGTGTATTGATGATAGAAAGAAATGAAGTGAGCGACGTACCAGAAATAACTGTAGATATTGAGAAAGTAGCTTATGGAGCCCTCGGCATTGCAAGGCATGAAGGGCAGACAATATTTGTTCCTGGAGCCATACCTGGGGACCGAGTTGTCATCAGCATTGAAAGTGATAAGGGCCGGTATGCGCACGCTAAACTTATTAGCTATGCTGTAAAAAGTCCCCTCACTCAAAAACCTTCTTGTGCTTATGAAAGCTGTGGTGGGTGTCAATGGCAGCATGCGTCGTACCGAGAGCAATTAAGCTGGAAGGGCAGTTTTGTTGCTGATGCATTTGAAAGAATTGGAAAAATACCGTTACCCATAGGCTATAAAGTCTTACCCTCACCTACAGAGCTTAATTACCGTAATAGGGTTCTTTTAAGAGGAACGGTTCATAAAGACGGTTCAGTTGGGGTGGGTTTCTTTAAGAAAGCTACCAAAGAACAGGTGCATATTGATCGGTGTATGATCGCTAGGCCTATCCTCAATCGCGTGATTGAGCAGATTTCACGATTGAACATCTCTGTGAAGCCGCAAAAATTTAGGATGGAGCTTCAAGAATTTGAGGCCTTATCCGAGCAGACTGCACAGGTCAGCGTCGTGGTTCATCCAGTGCTTAAGCATGATCTCAGCCTTGAAAAGCTTGTTGAAAAATTAGGGGCCTTCCATGAAGTTATTTGGTCCGGGCTTTCAACAGAATTAAAAAATCCACCATTTATTCCACTCGAAACCTATCAAGGCTTAAGTTATTTTTCAGCTCCCGGTCAGTTTTTTCAAGTTAACCTAGCACATAACCGACAATTGCGTGAATTTGTTCAACAGGAAGTAACAAAGGACGAGCAAGCAAACAAAATCTTAGATCTGTTTTGTGGTTCTGGAAATTTATCCCTAGGCCTAGCAGCAGCCGGTAAAACGGTGTTTGGTGTCGAAGCAAACCCTATTGCAATTAAGGCTGCAAATTATGCTGTTACTTACAATCGAATTGAAAACTGTACTTATAAAACTGGAGATGCACTCAAGTATCTTAGCAAAAGCTGCAAAAAGCAGGAACAATTTGATGTGGTCCTCGTGGATCCCCCTCGTGCAGGAATGAAAGAAGGAATGAGCTTCTTAAGGGCTATGACCCCTAAGAAGATCATTTATGTGAGTTGTGATCCTAATACTCTGGCACGAGACTTGAGGGAGCTTAAAGATGACTACCACTTAGAATCTGTAACCAGCTTTGATTTTTTTCCGCACACTTACCATGTAGAAACAGCTGCAGTTTTGCAGCTTAAATCTTAAGATTAGCTAAAGTACTTCTTAGCCATTTCTTCCAAGGTGACCTGCCTGATTTTGGGTGCTTGTCCCGCTTGCCCAAATGCAATCATACGGTCCTTTACCACGTTTTTCATAGCTTCACGTGCAGGCTTCATATAATAGCGTGGGTCAAATTCTTCGGGTTTTTCAGCAAACATTTTGCGGATCGTGCCCGTGATTGCTAAGCGGTTATCAGTATCAACATTGATTTTTCTGACGCCGTTTTTGATCCCTTTTTGAATTTCACTGACTGGAACACCATAGGTCTGCTTAATTTTTCCTCCGTACTGGTTTACCAAATCCTGCAAGTCTTGGGGAACTGATGAGGACCCGTGCATGACCAAGTGAGTATTAGGAAGCTTTTTATGGATTTCAAGGATGCGACCCATAGCCAAAATTTCGCCATCTGGTTTGCGAGTAAATTTATAGGCACCGTGGCTGGTTCCAATTGCTACAGCAAGAGCATCAACCCCAGTTTGCTTAACAAATTCCTCAGCCTCTGCTGGATCTGTTAGCAGCTGGTCTTTGTCTAACTTGCCCTCAAATCCATGACCATCTTCTTTGTCACCTTCTCCAGTCTCAAGAGAGCCTAAACAGCCAAGTTCTCCTTCAACAGACACTCCAAATGCATGGGCGACATCCACCACTCGCTTAGTGACTTGGCAGTTGTAGTCAAAGTCTGCTGGTGTCTTGCCATCCTCTTTTAGCGACCCGTCCATCATGACTGATGTGAAGCCATTTTTAATCGCAGAAAAACAGGTCTTAGGGCCGTTGCCATGGTCCTGGTGCATCACCACGGGAATTTCAGGGTATAGTTCGACAGCTGCCAGCATCAAATGCTTAAGAAATAGGTCTTGAGAATACTTACGTGCTCCTCGAGAAGCTTGGATGATCACAGGGCTTTCTGTTTCTCTCGCTGCTTCCATAATGGATTGGATTTGTTCCATATTATTGACATTGAATGCACCAACGCCATAGCTGTTTTCAGCTGCATGGTCCAGAAGGGTGCGAAGAGGTAATAATGCCATAGCTATCTCCCAGTTAGTCTATAATATCCCGGAGACTATGGATAGCATGCTGTGGCATAAAAATTAATGAAAACTTGCTTGGGGTGAATAAAAGCTGAAACATTTAAAGCAAGCGATTAATGAAATGGGGAGGAATTAAGTAATGGGTAATAAAGAGGATTAGCGGCTGCTGGCTTTTGGTCCCTTATTGCATGTTCTAGTTACATCAGTAACCGCGGTCAGCACCTTTTCATGGTCCATTGTCCAAGTATCTGGTGGACATCCTCTTAACACTTTGTTGGATTCTCCATCTCCAGAGATAGCTTTTGCAACGAAGGTTCCTCCACCGGGAGAAGCTGCAGCTGAGTACAGGTACCTGGCTTTGCCGCAATTGCTAAGCTCAAAGCCTAAATCATTACTATCATCACAATTTGCTGTTGGGTCACCTGAATCTGGGTCACTACCCATAGCTTTGAGATCAATATACTCATCCTCATCACCGTAGTAAGATTGTTGTAAGGTATAGATGTGAGATAAGTTAGTCTTGGCTTCCGCTTGCCTGGCTTTGGCCTGGAAAACCCTAAACCTTGGAATTGCTAGCGCTGATAGAATCCCTATGATAGCAACCACGACCATCAACTCTACAAGGCTGAAACCACCCTGACCTGCTTTCTTATTTCTATTTGTCAAACCGTCCATTTAATAAACCTCACTTCCAAATTCATTTCTTGCTTTTATTTTTGGTTCGGCTCTTTTCAATATAAGCTTAAGTAGCATTTAGATTTCGATCTTAACTAACTAAATTTATGAAGCAAAAGTAGAGGGGTGATTAATATTTGTAAATTGCTACCGTTCAACTGTAGCTACCTAAAGCTACTCATTCGAAGTGGGAACAGTAACCACCTCTAGGACTTTCAAGCTTTGTACTCCTACAAACCTTTCCATATAGAAAGCTTACCCGCTTCTATAATCAAGCTTATTTCCCCTAATCGCATGGTACCCCGTAGGGTGCAAAGGACTATAGGCAAATCCACT
>JABSRF010000122.1 GCA_013215275.1 Oligoflexales bacterium
CTTGATCTTGGCCATGACAATCCTCCTTCATGAACTATTTTAACTGAAGATTGTCTAGTTCCGTCTGGGCCATTACACTATCATAATAGTGTTCAGATTATACATGACTGTCATTAAGGCTGCCGCAGTTTAGCTTGAGATGGTTTCGAGCTTATAGCATTAAAGACTGTTGTTCATTTTTCCCTAATTTTCGTTGAGGTGAACATAGCTTTCTCGTAAGCGTGGAGCACCTAAACTTTTTATTAAGTGTTGTTAGCTAAGCAAGTTATCAAATTTCTTAGAGTTCTTTTTTGATATTTTCGTCAACTTTATATACACAAGCATCGCAACAGGGCTTTGAGAATAAAAAAAACCATATATTTTATTGGGGTTGCAAGTTGAATTGTGTTGACAACTAAAAAATTATTAAATAATCATTTATCTGGTTAGGTTGTCAATAAAGGGATCAAGGAGCAAAAATTTAGGGCTAATTTACAGAGATAACTGGATCTAAAGATGGCCTTAGAGGAAAACACATCTTTTAAACTCCAAAAAAATAAAACAGGGCAATGGTAGGACTTGGCGCTTTCGCCCAAGTGGTCGTCAATGGTTTTAGTGGTGAGAGTGTGAAAGGGTATTGGTGGAAAATTATATTCCCTTCAATGTAAATCATTTGAAATTTTTTTTTGATGCAGCTTCTTTGGGAAGTGTTAGCAAGGCAGCAAAAAAAAACTATGTGAGTCAATCTGCGATCAGTCAAGGTATCAAAAACCTTGAATCGGCATTAAAATGTCAGTTGCTTCAGCATCGAAAAAGTCGTTTTGCCCTGACTGAAAAGGGTGAAAAAGTCTTTAATGAAGCAAAAGAGATCATGCAGTCTCTGTTTAATTTACAGCATAAGATCAAGACAGAAGTAGAAGAAGTTATCGGGAAAGTTTACTTTGGAATGAGTCATAGTATTGGGCTCGTATACCTTCCTAGTATATATCGCAGTGCCAACACACTCTATCCAAAGTTAGAGCTGGATGTCCATTTTGGAGAGGCATTACAGCTAAAAGAATGGGTTAAACAAAAGAAGCTGGATTTTGCTGTTGTGGTAAATAATGTACCCTTTCCAGATGTTGAATACACCACTCTAGCAGATGGGTACTTTAAATTATATGCTGGAGCTGGAGCACAAAAGAGCTCTCATGAGAGTGGGATCTTGGTAGCAGATTCGAATTCAATTGAAACCCGTAAGCTGAAAAAACTCTATAAAGAAACTTTCAACCAAGATTTACAAATCAATGCAGCGCTACCGTCTTGGGAAATGGTTGTAAAATTTGTGGATCAAGGAAACATGGGCTTAGGATTTTTACCAGACTTTTTAGCTGAGAATCTTTCTGAAAGTTTGGTCGCTAAAGAGCACAATTTACTGAAAATTCCTTATGAAATGGGCCTGATTCAGTCTTCAGATAAAAAATTTCCATTTCACACGATTAATTTCGTGGAGCTCATTGGCGACTGTTTGAAACGAAATTATGTCACTAATTGATTGGGGAACGGAGGCTTAGCTTCCTTCTATCACTCAATTTTGTTTCCCTTGTGGGTACTAACACGGTTCCTACCATTTTTCTTCGCGTGGTAAAGTGCTGCATCAGCTCTTGCAATGGCCGTTTCTCCTGAATCTGTCGCAATATCAACCTCCGCTAGACCCAGGCTGATCGTTACCGGGATGGTGGTTTTGTTGAAGACGTAGCTGTAAGCCGCAACTGCTTCTCTTAATTTTTCTGCAGCCATTGATGCCCCTCCAAGGTCCGTTGAAGGTAGAATGGCCAAAAACTCTTCCCCCCCGTAGCGACAAAGTATGTCAGTTTTACGGAAATTTTCCCTGAAAATTTTAGCGACGACCTCTAGGATAAAGTCACCAGCCTGATGCCCATGAGTGTCGTTGACTGCTTTGAAATGATCAATATCAGCCATGATCACTGATATTTTATGACTTTCGCCTTTTTGAGCTAGGGAGTTTAATGTGGTTGCCAAATAATGCTCAAAATAAGTACGATTGTACAATCCAGTCAGCTTATCTGTGATGGATTGGGTCGCTTTGACTTTGTATTTATCTTGAAGGTTGGTTTCTGCTGTCACATCCCTAATGAGAATAAAGGACCCAATAGTGTCATTTGCCTCAACAAATGGATAAATCCCTAAAATTAGGTTCAACTCAGGACTTCCTTCGGCACTACCTCTGACCTCATCAATGCGAGTTGGGGTCTTCTGCTTTAGGATTTCCTCAATAGAGATGGTCTGACCCGCAATAGTAAGGGTCAGTAATTCGTCAAAGGATCCCTCTTTGAGGATTTGCCTAGATTTTTTTCCTACTAAGGTTGAGAACTGTTGGTTGCACTTTATGACCCGACCTTCTTTATTTACAACAGCATAGGCATCAAGCATTGCTTTACAAAAATGCTCAAACTTTTCAAAGGCATCTTTGATATTAACAGCCTCAGTTTTTAAACTTCTAACGGTCACAATATTTCCCACATTTGGTGAGCATAATGCTCACTGTTTGAGGTCTAATCCGAGTCTAACCAACCAAAAAATTCTTCCTCTAATTCTTCCATTTCCATAATCGATCCACATCTTGGACATTGAACTTGAGGTACTTGGGCCTCGGAGTTTTTCGGAAGGTTTTTGCCCTCCTGGAACAGTTCCAACTTTTGGAAATCGCAATTGTCACAAACATAACTTGAGTATACAGAACGAATCTTGGAGTTTCCCTTGAAGTTTGGGATCATATTGATTTGGCTGACCACTTCGGGAGGACACTCTTCGAATATGATCGTCCTACTCTTATCGACATCTCTAATGAAATTTATCCAGGCTCTTACACCGCAGCTGTTAATCGACTTAATTTCTTTCAAATTAAATACACAGTCCTTGTTTAGTTGCTCCTTGAGGCCTGCTAGAGCAATTTCCGCATCTTCGTTGATATGCCCATTAAAGCTTATAATATCAACGTCTTCTTCGGTATCAATGCGATAGGTTAGGTCCATTTTATGACAATATCCTAATGATTCTTCGTATTTGTTCGCCCAATGTATCCATCGGCTTAAAAAAACAATGCTTAAGCGCAAAGTACTGCTGAGCAATAAAGGGCTTACTAAGCCCTTGTAATGATGAGGGGAAGAATAAGTGGCAATTAGTGCTTAGAAGGTTCTTTTAGGTAGGGGTAGTCATGCAAAAATTTCTCTAGCTTTATCAAGGTTGTATTAGCCTCTTCTTCGGAGACAAGGCCCTTTTCTCTCGACTCTTTAAGTTGAGACAAATAACTTGAAAGAATTTCCTGCTGATCATAATTCCGGCAGATTAGTAGCTCAATGATCGGATCACCATGAGTAGTTTTTTGGATGCTCCAAGTATTATCTTCGTTGAGAATCACCTCCACCTCGTGAATCGCTCCAAATAGGTTATGTTCATTGGCCAGGCTTTCCTGATAGGCTCCAACGAGAAAGAAGCCGAGATGATATGGCTTTCCATTTGGTTTGTGCAATTCTAGGCTGGATTTGTCTGTTTTGCGGTCAACAAATCGATCCAGGCAACCATCCGAGTCGCAGGTGATATCAACGATTGTCGCTTTGTGTGAGGGTTTCTCATCGTGCCTTGAAAGGGGGATGACCGGGAACAGCTGATCAATGGACCAAGCGTCGGGAATCGATTGAAACATTGAAAAGTTTGCAAGGTATTTTGATACCTTTAATCGCTGCAAGGATTCAAACTCGTCTGGAACATGGCTTTGGTAAGACGAATAGTGTAGTGCTTTCATGCAAGTTTTATGAAATAGCTCTTCAGCGATAGCTCGTTCTTTTAGAGAAACATAACCAAGATTAAAAAGAGTGAACAAGTCCTCATGGTATTCAACAGCATCGTGGTAAAACTCTGCATAGTTTTTGCTTGTCATATTCTCTAAGATATACTCAAGTTCCTTGAGGCTTTTATGCTCTGTTTTAGAGCCTTCGTAGCTGAAGTCTTTGATGACACTTAGACTCTCTTCACCTTGCACTTCTCGAATATCGGTAATCACAATCGAGTGGTATGCTGCAATAACTCTTCCCGATTCGGTTATGATATTTGGTGAAGAAACCTTTTCGTTTTTACAAACTTCACCGATGACATAGACGGCATCGTTCGCAAATTCTTGGAGGCTGTAATTGGCACTTGATTGTGCTGTGGTGTGGCTGCCATCGTAATCGACCCCAACTCCACCACCAATATTTAGATGAGCAGGGTTAAACCCTAGTTTTTTTATCTTTGCATAAACGCGTGCTGCTTCACGCAATGCATTTTTAAAGCGCTTGATGGCAGTTATCTGTGAGCCAATATGGAAATGTAGCATAGACAGGTGCTCTTCAAGCCCTGATTGCTCAAGCATGCTGAGGACATCCATAAGCTCGATGGTCGTTAAGCCAAACTTGGAGGTTTCACCTGATGACTTCTCCCACTTACCAGAGCCTCTGCTATAAAGCCTTACTCTTAAACCAATCTTAGGGAAATTTTTGGGCTTATGTTCACGGAGATGGTTGATGATGTACTGCAGCTCGTCAGGCCCTTCTACGACAAGGACGACGTTTTTTCCCAAATTACAGGCAGAAAAGGCTAGATCGATAAAGTCACGATCTTTGAAGCCGTTGCAGATCAAGAGTGAGTCTTGGGTCATTGGGTAGCTAAGTGCTGCCATAAACTCAGCCTTACTTCCTACTTCAAGCCCCCAATTCATATCTTTGCCACATGAAACGATGGCATCAATGAATTCACGCCGTTGGTTTACCTTAAAAGGAAAAACCCCAAAGTGTTTACCCTCGTACTGAAATTCTTCAATGGCTTGGCTAAATGAGCCATGCATTTTCTCGAGTTGTCCCTTGATGATTTGAGGGAAGCGTATGATCATGGGGGTTGGGACCCCTTTTTCTTTCGCTTTTTCGATCACTTCTGGTATGGAGATAGGTCCTTGTTGATCAGCAAGAGGGGTGCAAATAACATTTCCCGATTTATCTATGGAAAAATAGCCAGCACCCCACTCTTCAATGCCATATAGTTCCTTTGATGCTATAACTTGTCTAATATTCATGGGTCTCTCTTCCCCAATTAGGTGGTTTAGTCTTTCTGGCGAAAAACAGCTCGATCAAATAGGTGCTGAAAGTTGCAGCGAGAAGCCATTTGTACCTGCATAAAGGGAAAAGTAAAAGGAGTAATCATGAAAATCATATCCGGATCTTGTCGTGGTATGCCATTGCAGGCTCCAAGCGGTCAAATTACAAGGCCTACTTCTGCTAGGGTTCGAGAGGCTGTTATGAGCATCTTGACCCCACTCTTGGAAGAAAATATTACCTTTTTAGATTTTTTTGCAGGCTCAGGTGCCATGGGCATCGAGGCAATGAGCCGAGGGGTTAAACGTGGGGTGTTTATTGAAAGTGATAAAAATGCCTTAAAAGCCCTTAAAAAAAACGTTAGTGAAATGGAAAGAAGGCTTAGTAAACAGGGGAGTCACTGGGATGAGGCTCAAATCTTTCCCTTGCCTGTGGAGAAAGCCATCCATAAGCTAAGTAAGTGGCCTGCAAAAATGATCTGGGCAGACCCCCCGTATGCAAAGTGTATCCAGTGGTTGAACGGTATGGACACAGAGGTATTAAATAGTATTTCTGTAAAAGGTGCAGTGTTTTGCTTGGAGGCAGCCTGGGATTTGAAAGACGGTATTGAATTCTGTGGTGAGAAGTCTGGGACTTGGGAGAGAATAAAAGAAAGACGATATGGTGAGACGTTTATAGGGATATGGCAGCGGAAATAATTCAAGGGGCAGAATATGTCGAAAAAGGGAAATATAGCAGTATACTTAGGAACTTTTGACCCTCTGACCATGGGGCACTTCGATGTTATCAGACGGGCAAGTAGCTTGTTTGAGGTTCTTATCGTTGGGGTAGGAGTGAATAAAGCTAAAAACCCATGCTTTTCCCTCGACGAAAGGTTGCAGATGGCGAAAGGGGTTTGTGAGCCACTTAAGAATGTTAAGGTTTTCGATTTCAGAGGCTTAGCCTGTGATTTTGCCCTCTCTCATAATGCAAAGATCATGGTTCGCGGACTGAGAACTGAGGCGGACTTTGTATATGAAATGCAGATGGCCATGATGAACCAGGTGCTCAGTGCAAGCATAGAGACGATTTTTATTCCAACTAGGCAGTCTTTAAGCCATATCTCTTCATCTCTTGTGAAAGAAGTTGCATCCTTAGGAGGCAATATTTCGACTCTCGTTCCACCTTTAGTTTTTAAACGTTTAGCTGAAAAATACTCTATTCGCCTTTAGTTTTCCTTTAGTTTTCCCCAGTGTAGCCGAATATTGGGTTATATTACCTTGAGCCTCCTCGGAATACTGGGAGCACCGTTTGACTAAGTCTATTTTGTTGCTTTTGGGGGTCTTGCTCCCACTCAAGATGTTGCTTGGACAAAATGCCAAGCTGCCAAAGCTCCTTGAATATTCAAAAAACGAGATCACTGCTAGAGAGGGGAGCGTTATTTCGCTGAACTTGAAAGCTGAGGGGAGTGAGCTGTCCTATCGGTGGATCAAGCGGGGCGGGAGGCAAATCTGTGCTGAAGAATCCTGTCGCCTCAACACTTCTGGGTGGGGAGCTGGAGAGCATAAGATATTTGCCATTGCCTTCAATGGATCCGGTGACGCAATGGTGGTTTATCATATCAAGCTTCTACCTCGCTCCTCTGAGCTACGACAAGACATGATTGAGCCTGAGCGTGAGCGATTGGCTAATAAGGTTCGCTATTTTCCCTATGAAAAGCAGAGTGTCAGAACCTTAAGAGGTGAGGCCTTCATGTTCGGAGCTGCTGAAGTTAATGTCATAGACTCTCGAAAGCAGCTACTAACTTGGAATAAAAGAATGGTCTTACCACTCGTTTCTTTAGCTTTATTCGGAAAGGAGAAGGCCCAAGAGTTCTTGAGCACTGGAGGAAGCCAACTTACTTTAATTAATAGTGGAAGAGTTAAAACCATCATTTTAGAAAGGGGAGTGCTGCGAGCTAGGTTCATGGAAGCAAGCTCATTGAATACCATTATTAAAATAGGTAAGCAAATTCAGATTCAAGGCTCCACTCCAAGCGACTTTTTGATCAGCATCGAGAATGGCAAAGACAGTAACAAAAAGCATGTCAATTTGACCGTTTTGAGAGGAAAAGTATCATTTTCCTATTTTGAGCAAGCTTCAACAGAAGCTGACGCAGAGCCTGCAGTGTTTAGGCAGTTAGTTCAGGAAGGAGCATCCTTACAGGGCTTTAGGAATGAACGGAATTCTTTTAAAACGATGGCTGTGGCACCGTCCTCGTTTGAAAAAAATTTCTATACAACGACCCCCTATTACCGGGTGAACTTTGAAGAACCCTTTGATGGGAACGCTCATAAATTTGGTCGTACCATGAAAGAGAAACCAAAAGGTTTCAAAGAGGCCATAGAAAAAGCCAAAAATCTGGTTAAAGAACGCATATATTTATCAGCGCTTGAGCAGTTATTACCATTTAACGGACAAATATACGATGACTATTCCTTAGCCTATCTACTTGGGAAAACTAGTAAAGAGCTTTTTCTCTACGAACAAGCACGATTGGCCTTGGAAATTGCAGTGGAAATAGACGATGATCGTGAAGAGGCTCGCTTAGAGCTGGCTCACTTGAGTTTGCTAGAAGAGTCTTGGCAGGAAGCAGAAGATTTATTCGATGATACTAGCTCAAAAAGCAGTGAGAACTCCAAGTTGTGGAATTATTATCGTGGCGTTCTAAACTACAAACTGGGATCATTTAGGAATTCTTCTTGGTTTTTGACAAGGAGCCTTTGGGCTAAATCAAACCAGGAAGTGGACAAGTCCATCGGTAGTTTTCTATCTCAGATTCATGAAGAAAAAAAATTTTTTGGAGCTATAGAGGTTTCTTACATGCGAGATAGCAACCCGATGAAAGTAGCTCAGAAGATGAAAAATAATGCTGGTGTCGGAATTGCTTGGAGTGACGGTGTCCAGGGCCATCTGGGGTTTGGCTACCATTTTTTCAAGGAAGGGTTTAACAGAAGCTTGATTTCATGGGATACCAAGTTGCAAGGGTACCCTGATATAAGCATTGGAAATTATGTTGATCAAACCCTCAGTATACCAACTTATTTCTCAATAATTGGGGGAGCTGAGCAGGAGAAGATGCCTCAACTCTACTTTGGACTAGGGCCACTGCTCGGAGCCCAAATGGTAGGAACTCAGATGGCTTATGACAAAGTTGGAATGAATTGGAGCATTGGATCTTTTAGTTTGGGCCTGCAGTTAGAGGCATCTTATTCTGACCATATGCACATTGACCCAGATCCTAATACCTTAAAACCCCTTGATCCCATCAATTGGGAGGATAACGATAAACTAGACATTGGTTTTCGTACAAAGGGGTTTCACCTGCTTGGAAAAAAAGTCATTGGTAACCTCAATGTAAACTTTCGCCTCACCATGTCTGAATTCCTTTACAGGTACATCGAGACGCTCAGTAAATCTTTCTCCAGTATTCAAATGCTCGTGGATCTAAGGTATATTTTTTCCCTAAGGTGGGAAGCTGCAGCAAGCTTCAACTATGAAAATAGAGACTTCACCAAATCAGAAACTAAGCGCGCAGATACTATTTTAGGCTATGGTATTAAGCTGTTTTGGGCCTGGTTGCCACCTGCCAAGCTAGTGTTAGGCATCGATTCGGATAGCAGAAGCTCAAATCTAAGCCAATTTAGTTATCAAAGGTGGATCTATCGGTCAGGCCTCTTTTATAATTTCTAAGGCTCGTTAATTTGCACAAACAATAGAAGCTTAGAGTAGGAATCTTCTTCTGTTTTAGCTTTGAATAGTGGCCCTATCAGTGGAATACCACCCATCAAGGAGTTTTCTTGACTGGAGGTTTGCTGCGTTTTGATTTCTACACTTCCAATAAGGACCTCCATGCCAGGCTCTAGGGCCACTTCGGTTTTGATTAAGCTAGTTGCCAAATTATTACTTGATGCTGATCCTCTAGTGCTTAAGGAAAAATTGATATCTAGAATGGCTTTATGATCCTGGAGTGTGAGTGTAGCCATCAGGGATAAACCGTACTTTTTCCATGCTTGTCCTAAAGTATCGTTTACAGTTTTAGCCAACACAGGAAATTCACCGCCAGATTGAATTTGTGCTTTTTGTCCCTCTTGCAAAAATAATTGTGGCTCTCCTATTACAGTTGCCTTCTTTTGACTAAGGAGCATTTGAATTACTTTGGATAGGCTACCTGTTTTTTCCATGCTTTTTTTACTGATACTTAGATAGTGATTAGTATCAAAATCTTTTAAATCAACAGCGGATTTGCTAACAAGGACCACTCTGCTTGATAACTTATAATTATTTATGTTTCTCCTTCTGCAGGAAACCAGGTACTGAATATCTTGATATCCGATTTTAAGCATCACCTTGAGTTTGTTGATATCAGTTTTATTTGGAGTTTTAGAGCCTGGCTCACAAGGTATGATAAACTCACTGACTCCTCCTGATGAAATGAATACTTCGAAGTCTTTTCCTAGGTTTTGCTGATAAAACTTGTGTAAGCGAGCAATAGCTGCTTGATCAAGGCTTGCAGAAAAAAAGCATAGCTTTTGTTGCAGGCACCATGATTTGGCTTTTAAAAATAGGAACGGGTCAAGTGCTGAGCCAGATATGATGAAATCACCTTCGCTACACTCTAAACCTTTGTTGCAGATCCAACTTGGAATTTGTTTCGTGAACAAAGGTGTTTGAGGCCTTTTGATCACATGCACAAGCCAAGACTTGTTTTCTGACTGAATCAAGCTCGTTCCTACTTTAAGTCCGATTAACCGCCAATCTCCATGGTCGAGGTATTGCGCTGTTAAGATTACTTTTCTACTTATATATAGTTCAGAGCTGGGAAGGGTCTTGATCGTTGTTGTTTGTCCAACTGCAATCTCAATATGTTCTAGGTTTGTTGGGCTTTTGTTTTGAAAAGCAAATATCACAGTGCTACATAGCATGAATACAATACCTGTGATTGAGATGATCTTAAGATGGTAGGCCATAAACAATCCGTGGTTTAGCTTTACAATCAGGCAGCAATAAAACCTCTTTTAGGGGTCGGGCACTGGTCCCATACTATTGACTAACTAGTAAGCAATTTAGGTAGTTGATATATTTGGCTATTTGAGGTTTCAA
>JABSRF010000123.1 GCA_013215275.1 Oligoflexales bacterium
TCAGTCTTCTTACTTTGTTGACAGACGAAGGAAGTTTGAATCTTTCATCAGATCACAATGCAGAATCTAGGTAAGAACCAAATTTCCATAATAATTACAAAATCTTTTTGCTACAGGCTAGATTGAATTGGAAGAGAATTAGCAGAAGCAGTTTGAGGGTTGTCTTTTAGATGCTGTAAGTCTTTATCTGAAAAAGACAGGAGGGAAAACTTCTTACGATCAAAGAATTCTTTGATTATTTTCCAGCCATTTGCAGTTTTTTGCCAATAAAGCACCTTTCTTCCTAAGGAGTGAAAGCGCCTATCGCCATGGAAATCCTGATTCATAAAGGAAACAGCATATTTTGGGTGGGTCAAAACTCGGATAAGGTCAGCTTTGACTTCCATTTTTTTATATGAGCTAAACACTCTACGTTTGTAGGTCTTATAGGCCTTTATATCGCGGTGACCATTTTTAAAGCCTTGATCATAGAAGCTAATATATTGATCAATCGCACGATTTTTCCAAGCCTCCAACCACTCATTGGTAAGGGAGAAAACTTGCTCCATGTCGTCTTGTCTGTTTACTTCGCTAAAGTTTTTTGCGATGACGACCGCACCACTGCTGGGTAGCAACCATTGCTCAAGCTTCAGAATGTCGGCATTGTAAAAGGCGATGCACCCTTCTGTGACATTCGATTCTTCCATGCGTTTGTCATTGCCAGCACCGTGCAGCCAAATACCATACCCTGTTTTTCCTTCCAATCTGTCAAAGTGATTTGGAAAATTTAAGGGAATAGCTGATCTTCCATATTTTGAAGCGAGTAAGTTGCTTGCTTCAATATGCCTCAAGGAAAAGTAGATACCTTCAGGGGTTCGGTTATCCCCTTCCCGTTCTTTATCGCCAACCCCTTTGCCGATGGCAATTCTAAACGAGTGGAGAAGCTGAGAATGGTAGCCAGGACGTTCTAAGGTTCGCAATTCCGCCTTCAAGGTGCTTTTGTTAACCTTGAGCAGAATCATCGCTTCAAACTGATCAATCCTACCTGCGGCATTAACTTTGGTTATGGTAAGTAATGAAGCCGCAATCACTGCAAGCCATAGGAGCTTTTTCATACCTGAGCCTTTCTTACCAACAGTCCTTTCCATTTTACCTATCCCAACCTCAATGTTTGACTCATAAGTTTAAATTTTTTTGGCCATTTTGATTCTATCTTAACAGGTATCAACTTTATAGGGTCCTAAACTTCCTAGTAAGGAGCCAAAGTCTTCAGGAAAGTCAGCAATAAATTCCATGTACTCACCCTTCACAGGATGAACAAAGCCTAGTTTATAAGCGTGAAGCATCTGTCTGGAGAGGCTACTCACAATGCGCTTAACCTCGCTGCTGAAAACAGTCGGAAGCTCCGCTTTACGGTTATAAAGCTGGTCTCCTAGTATGGGAGCACCTAGGTGGCTTGAATGCACCCGGATTTGGTGAGTCCTACCCGTGAAGAGCTTTACCCTGACCAAACTCAAGCGATGGCCAAAAACGGCCTCCTGGGTGAATTGAGACTTCGCATACTTACCCTGCGGAGTATTGCCCGGCTGCTTTTCCACAGAAGCAAAGCGCAAACGATTCTTTGGGTCTCTATGTAAATAGCTCTCGAAAACAAGCTTGCTACATGGGAGCAAACCGTCCAGAAGTGCATGATACTCGCGTGTATTCGTCTTCTCAGCAAACTGCTTAGCAAGGCCAACAAAAGCTGGATCGGTTTTCGCACACACGATAAGCCCACTTGTCCCCTTATCAATCCTATGAACGATCCCAGGTCGCTCAGAATCTGTGAACGCCTCACTTAAACGCCCACAGTAGGCTAGCAAACCCTCCACGAGGGTTGTTTCTTTAGGGCCAGCCCCGGGGTGAACCGATATACCAGCTGGTTTGTTAAGAACAATAAGGCCCTGATCTTCATACACTATATTCAAATCAATGGGCTGAGGCTGCAGAGCCTTCTGCTCACTTTCCAGGCTTCCTAAAACGTGGTGGCCTTTGGCAAGCACGGTGTTTGGCTTACAAGCGGCACCATTAACAATGATTTTTCCTGATTTGATGCTTTTTTGAATTTTCGAGCGGCTTATCTTGGGGAAGGTTTTAGCCAAGCAAATGTCCAAGCGTTGACCATCTGCCTCATCATTCACTAGAATATCTACGAGCTTTTCTTCTCTATCCAATCGTTCAATCTTTCGGCATAGGCCTTGATAAGGTGATCACACGCAGAGATCCCTAAAAATCGCAGGTAACTCTTCAAAAACCCCTTAACGTACACTGGTTGAGGAAGAAGGTCAAAACGATTCTCTTCTAGGTGATCTATATACCCTATCGAAACTTTTATGTGATCTTGCATTTCTTCTTTGGAGACTCCAACTAGCTGCCTAATTCGCTTATATAAATTCCCATCACCTAAATCACCATCAGCGATGAGCTCAGAAACCTTTTCCTGAATGTCTGTTTGCAATGCAGCTGGTGCAATTGCCTTACGAGCAGCATTATTCCCAAGGCCATATCGTCTCCGAGGGCTAGCTAAAAAGCCTGCGTTCACATCATGATAACTTCCTCTTTTTTCCTTTCCACGAGAAACCTCTTCGTGAAACGAATGCGCACCTTCTATTTCTTTAACAAATCCTAAATCTATATGTTGCTCATGAGTCCAAGTCGAGTTCGCAGTGCCTCCCGACCTTTGACCACCAATGGACTGGGATTTAGTGGTAGGCATATCCACCGTGATGTCATGGCGTACCTGAGATTCTGTGGCTATTTTTGCATCCACCAACTCACGATCATAATTAACTCGTGACTCAGCATTACTCAATATTGCATAAGCTTCATTGATATCTTCAATTGATTCCTCTAAATCATCTTCTTCAAGGAGTGAATAGAGCGCTTGATTGTTGCTATTATAAGTGTTTTTAAGGCGAAAAAAAGCCTCTCGAATCTCTTTGAATGATGCATCTTTTTCTACGTTAAGAACTTCGTAATAGTCCTTCACAATCGGACTATCCTCCTTACCACTAGCAGTCGATGCGACTTTATATGCTTTCTCTTGTTGATCCATAAATTTAGAAAGCTCCTTAATAGCCTAAAGACCCAAGCATATTCGCAGCAACCTCACTCATCCTTTTGGTCAGGATACAATGAGGAAAATCTAATACCAATAAACGCCTATTACGCAGAGATTTCCATGCTGCATCATCATAGTTCATATAGCCTAGGGATCGAGTTAGAAATCCGAAATAATTCCGACTGACTGATTCCATGGAGTTACCAATGTCAATATCTCTTTGCGAACGAATTTGATTCACCACAAAGCCAATTTGACGTCCTTTTAAAGCATAGAAAATATGATCGATAAGCTCTGGATATTGCTTATGAAGGAGCTTAAGCTTTCGCATGTGGCTCCCTCCTTTTCTTGCTTTCTGAGGGTTAAATAATTGATCTTTTATTTCATCTGCAGCTGCGCACGAGTTGCAGTGCATTCCAGCATTCTCAATGAGCCTCCACATGGTGGCTTTTAGAAAAGAGTATGCATTTTCTATAGAAGTGGGCTCCGGAAGCACTGTGATCACTCCCATATGAGCAGAGCAAAAAAAGTCTATGGTGTGCCTGTGGGTGCCCGCTCCCAAATCGAGAATGACCACATTGATATTAAAATTCTTCTTAGCGTAGAGCATTGCATCCCACAAACCAACGAAGGCACCGCTCCCAAAATCGGTGGTATCTGACCAAGACTCGTCTTTGCCTCCTGCTGCTAGCAGGACTCCTGGCGCAGAGGTAGGCAGCAAGATATCTTTGAAAGGAGAACGGTTGTATAGGATAAAGTCAGCTAATGATTTTTTCGGCATCCCAAGGCCAAAATAGGTATGCAGATTTGCACTACCTAAGTCTAAATCTACCAAAAGCACTTTAAAGCCAGCTTGCCCGAGTTTTGCAGCAACATTGGCACTTAAGAGGCTCTTACCAACCCCTCCTTTGCCTCCACCAATTGCAATAAAGGTTGGAATGTCCTTTGGAGCATCTAAGCCGACATGAGCTGGCAAACCAGCTTCCCAGGCTTCTCTGTTTTTATGCAAATAGTCGCTTGTTGGGTTTTGTAACTGCTTTGCTGTACGACTCGTTCCCAGTACTTTTAAGGACGAGCCTGAGGCTCCGCGCGTGGACCAGCGTGTCTCCATAACAATCCTACAGCCTTAAGCACGCTACGTGCTCTAAATAGTTTAAGTCCAATAACAAGAAAAAGGTCCAAGTAGTGTTTTTTAATCTACTTATAATAAAACTTGCTTACACCTTATACCTTAACAAATATTCTTATTATTGAGAATATGGTGGCAAATAATAAGGGAATTTACTTAGTTTATTAAACAATTTTTTCCTAGTCGTAACGTCAAAGATTTCTGATAAGCTCTGAGGCTACGATTCCGACACCAACAAAAGGAAGGGCAAGTGCTTTAACCAATAACCACATCCGAGTTGAAGAGTAGAAAGCAGTAAATGCTAGCAAAGCAGTATGAAGGGTAATCAAGACAATACAGTAGAGTGACACTCTTTCAATGGCTCCAACAAATTCAGGCTGCCCCATCAATTCAAGCTGCTCAGGAGGCAAAACTTTGTGCATTTTGGGCAGAATCTTCAGAAAAAAAGGCTGATCAAAAATCTGAAACCAAGCTAGTATTGCAACTGAAATAATACCAGAAGCAACAGGTTGAAGCTTAAAGTATATTTCTTTCTTGGATCTGATCGAAATAATGCCTAGGACCAAGAGCAAGACCACCATGGTAACAGCTTCATAGTCGAGGTAGTCGAAGGCAAGCCAAAAAAAAGCTCCTAAAAAGACCGACCCCACCACCCCACTCCAAACCCCCGCCTCTAAGCCTCGGTAGTAATTGACAATGGCAAAGAGGAATAATGGTATCAAACTAATTAAGAACATATTGAGCACAAACCATCCTCACTCATTATTTTCATGCCCCTATTGTACCTAAACATGCTCACTCATTTAAGAAAGATTCTCTTATTCCGATGCTTCCTTTAGAAACAGTTTAGCAGGGTAGAATTTATGACAGAAAAAAGCCTATCATCGATTGTAAGCCCAGAAAAAAAGGATGGAGTTCATACCTTTGACCTATGTGTGATAGGCTCTGGGCCAGCAGGTATTCATGCAGCGGTACAAGCTGCAAAACTAAACAAAAAAGTATGCATCATTGAAAAAATGCCAAATCGGATTGGTGGATGTTGGATTCACACAGGAACCCTCCCTTCCAAAACCCTAAGGGAGAGCCTTGCAACGATCCATAGCATTAAAAATCATGTGGGAGTGTCCTGGGTTGATCGCGTGGTAGCCGACCTGCACACTGGCAAGCTATTTGGCCGCGCTAAGAAGGTTTCACTCCAAGAAGAAGCCCTGATACGAAAGCACATCGACAATAATGATATAGTTATGTTTGAGGGTTACGGCTCCATAGAAAATAAATTCAGCGTGAGAATCCTTCCTCACAACGATACCCCTTTCACTGTCAAAAGTGACTTCATCCTCGTTGCAACAGGGTCAAGGCCAAGACGACCGGACAACATCCCGTTCGACGGTTGGAGGGTTGTTGACTCAGACGAAATCTTAAAACTAGATTCTGTCCCTAGGTCCATGCTCATTTACGGAGCGGGGGTCGTTGGTTGTGAGTATGCCTGTATCTTTAGTGCCTTAGGAGTCGATGTTACTGTGGTCGATTCACGAACGCGCATACTTCAGTGCCTCGATTCTGAGATTGGAGGAGAACTGCAGCGCTCCATGGAAAACCTGGGTGTAAAGTTTATCCTCGGAGAGTGCTTGGAACACATTCAAATAAAAGGTCCCAGGGTCATTTCTGTGGTTGGACCCCATACTTTTGACACGGAAGTCCTTTTTTACGCTGCAGGCAGAGTCTCCTGCACAGAGCGTATAGGCCTTGAAAGGCTCGGGATTCCAATGAACGAGCGAGGAGCCATTATCGTCAATGAGAATTTCCAAACCTGTATCAGCAGTATTTATGCAGCAGGTGATTCAATCGGCCCACCTGCATTAGCAGCGACGTCCTCTCAACAAGGAAGGCATGTGGCATGCCATGCTTTTGGCATTAATATAGGAAGCTTTCCAAAGCTATTTCCCGTGGGGGTCTATACAATTCCCGAGCTATCCATGGTCGGTAAAACAGAGGAAGAACTACAAGCAGAAAATAGGGATTTCGTCGTGGGGAGAGCTGCTTACAATGAAATTGCAAGGGGCTATATTCGTGGTGATAGCTTTGGACTGCTAAAGCTTCTAGTTTGTAAAAATACTCATCAGATTATCGGTATTCATATCGTTGGGGATGATGCCTGCAACCTGATCCATATTGGCCTAGCTTTTATGGTTCAGGGTAGCCATATTCAAGATTTGGTGAACCTTGTTTTTAATTATCCAACCCTTGCAGAAGGCTACCGCATCGCGTCTTTCAATGCCCTAAACAAGCTGTTTCCAGATGGGGTGTTTAAAAACCCACCAACGCATACGTCATCCCTTGACGAGGAATCAGCATAAAGGTTTGATAGCTTATTTCAGAATAAAAAGGTTAACTTGCAGTCAGTAGGAAAGCTCTTTTTTGATGAGTTCATCGAGCTTTTCGTTGGGATCCTTGGTTTCCAAACCGCATCGGAAAACGGCCGGATCGTCTTCTTTTGCTCGGCACCACCTCACCACAAGGGGCACATTTTTTTCGCTTAACTCTAGGGTTAACTCACAACCCTCAGCAAAATGACGGGTCACAAATACACTAAAACCTTGTTTAGAAACATTGATAGGACAGAAATCCACCTCTGATTTGTCATCATCGTTGAATAGCCTTGCTGAAATGTCTTCAAGAGCGAGTCTTGTGAATTTACGTTTTTCTTCCATCAGCAAAATCCCATCTTCTTTTTCCTACCTCTTCCTATCGTCAAAAAAAAAACAAAACTATAAGAATGCAAAAGATAAGCTTAGCTAATATAAATTTCCTATATAATTGCAGAAACCTAGCTAAATTATCACAAAAATATTACCCACATTTAATTGGAAAAGATGAATTTTGTCCCAGTAATTAAATGGGGTTTCTTATCCGCAAGCGTAGACTCCCAAGCTGTGGTATAATGGGTATTATTGCTAACCTTACCCTATTGTATGGATCCAGAGTGTAATGCACATAGACCTACCTATGGACGTGGCCATAATTGAAGATGACCCAATGCAGAATAAAATGATTGCAGCTGTGGTCAAGCGTGTGGAAGGCTTAAACCCAATCGGTTTTTTAAACCCTATCGAAGCACTGGAAGCGATTGAACAACAAAAAATTAGGATCGTTATCACCGACATACTCCTACCAGATATGTATGGTGATGATGTTATCAAGAAATGCATGCACTTTTCTTGGAGTATAGATTTTATTGTGATCACCGGTATGGAAAAAATGCTCGTTGCTTATCGATGCTTCAATTTAGGTGCCAGAGAAGTTTTTCTCAAGCCCATAAAGGCTGAAAAACTAAAACAAGCCCTGACCTTAGTGGTTGGTCGTTATGAAAGCTGGAACCATACGGTGAAAGAATTAATCGAAAGAAAAAATAAGAACTAACGTCTTTAGACTATGTGAGATACCGAATTATCGTTGACTTTGACTCTTGCTTAAGATCATCAACCTATGCTCGCTTAGAAACGACTCTATTAATACTCAAAAATAAAACAAATGAAACCCCTTAATTTTTTTATTTGGTCAATTTTTGGCCAGGTTCAAGCAAAGTTTGAGCTGAGAACCCCTTTCGTGGCAAATTGTTGCCAAAGACTCTCTGATAGGACAGACCAAATTTATTGCTCATGACCAAAAATCTTGCCCTCTAACTTTATAAAATAAGCCTTAACACCCTATAATAAATCAACTAAAATCAAGCTCAAGAAACCATAAAAATTTTCCGATAAGGCTAATAGCCGCAAGAGGACGTGTTTAATAGATAGGACAAATTTCCCTATGAAGACTAAAGATCAAGAGCCCATAGCCCTGAAAAAGTTCTATCTAAGCCCACTCAACTATTTAGACTATAAAGAGTATATCCAAGGCTTGTATGACCTCGTGAAGGAAAAAACACCGTCTTATACTTATATTCGGTTTTCCTCAGATTTAGGCTTCTCTGCAACTGGAGTGATCCACCAAATTATCAAAGGAAGGCGCACCTTTAGTATAAAAGCAGCTCAAAAATTTATTAACACTCTGCAATTAAAGAATTTTGACCGGCAGTACCTATTATTGCTTGTTCGTTATTGCAATGCCAAGGACCCTGACGAAAAAACAGAATCTTTAAAGAAGTTGATTGAAATCAGAGCAAAATCAGACCCTTCCCAGCTTAATCATGACCAGCTAGAGTTTGTTGGTGAGTGGTACCATCCGGTTATTAAGGAGCTTATTAGCCTCCCTGGTTTAAGCCAGGACCCTACTGTTATAGCCAAAATGCTCAAACCTAGCTTACGACCCAAGCAAGTCAAAGGGAGCTTTGAACTTTTAGAGCGCTTAGGCTTTATCCGTTTTGATACTGAGCAAGGCTGTTATCAGGCAGTTGATCGAGACTTAAAAACCCCGAGGTCTGTTTCCGGGCTTTTAGCTGCTCGTTACCATCAAGCTTGTATTGACCTTGCTAAATCAGCTGTCAGTGATGTGGACAAGGAAAAACGTGACATTTCCAGCATTACGATGAAGGTCTCAGAACCTCTAATTCAAAAAATAAAAGAGCAAATTTATCAATTTCAGATGAATATGCTTGGCCAGGAGGAGGCCTCTGATAACACTGCAGCCATTTATCAGATCAATGTGCAGTTTTTCCCATTAACCGAATTTAACCTCTTATCTAAAGGGCAGGATACGTAAGATGAGACGTTTAATAGCACACCTATCATTACTACTCATGCTCATAGCTTTGAATGGCTGCGGCACCTTTATTGGTAATCCTGACCGCATCAGCGCCGATGGGCCTGATACTAAGGACAAGCAAAATGAGTCGCTTCAGGAGAATTCTGATGCGGATGAGGGTATTGCCCAAGAAACTACCAGGAGTGGCACCACAGATAGTGGCGTAATTATCATTGGAAATGGCAATAACCAGTCAGATGAATACGATGAAGTCGCCACCGACGTCTCTGGCTCTGCAAGCTCCATGGAAAAATCTACCTCAGTGGACAACATAAAATTAACAAAATCGATCAAAGGCCTGATTAGTACTGATGGGTCTAACCGTCAAATTCTGCCTTTAGGTGTGTCGACAAGCTCAGTTGAAGAGCTAAAAACTGCTATTGCAGCAAACGCACCAACCCCTCTGCTTATGAGCGAAGATTTCGTTGATTATTTCAGTGATTTTCCTAAAGAAAGCTTCGATGCCGATTTTAATGTAAGCCACAACATGAGTGAGAGCTTATTTGGTTCCAACACTTATCTTCTGAGCATCGTCATAGATACCAGCATTCTGACTGATACACCATTTGTAGACGTAAAATCGTTTATTGAATTTAATGCTTCGGTGGTAGCCCAGTTTAGCCTTATCGGCTACGAGCATGATATGGGACAAGTGATCGATGACAACCTTAGCTTAAATGAATTTAGCCGAGGAGAGCGAAAGACCCTTGCCTTCGAGGTCACATTAAAGGATGGCTTTGTGGCAAGCGACAGTTTTTTTGCTGTCAACCTAAGCTACATGAAGGCCTCACCAAGTGGCCAGTACATGAGTAACAGCATCACCGTTTCCCACGACCTGTCCGACTTAAACACAGCAAGTCAGGCTCAAATACTGCTCAATGCCTCCATTGCACTCGCAGAGGCAATCAATGGCTCCCCAGAACTCAGAGCACAAAGCCTAACTGAAGTCCAAAGTTACCTAGCGACCAACCGTGCAGCTGAGCCAAGTGCAAAGTGGCTAGAGCTTGAGGACATACTAAACTCCCTTAATCCTCCTAATTAGTTCTCAGGCACTGGTCTCGATCTATTGACGCACTCTAACGGTCATTAACTCCACGATACTCATAGGTTTAGCAATTATCCCT
>JABSRF010000124.1 GCA_013215275.1 Oligoflexales bacterium
TATTTCGAGTTTGAAAGGGAAGCAGTTAAGGAGAGTTCCATTTTTAATTATGGTTTTATTATCTCGATCACCTATGGGTTTGAAATAATTAAAAATTTAAAACATTTGGGTCAAAAAAAGCATCTTATCTTTGACTTAACTATAAGATCTCACCTTTTTCCAAGAGTGACCACAGTCACTAGCTCAACCCTGATCTTTTGCATCGCTAAGCTGACAAGCATTAATTCCGATACCCTCTAGGAATAATAACTGGAGAATTAGATGTTTTACTATTTTGGTTATGGCTCTAACATAAGCTTAACCTCCTTAAAAGCAAAAGGCGTTGACCCAATTTCCTACGAGCCTGCAGTTTTGCAAGACTGGGAATTGTGCTTTGATTTGCCCAACTTTTTTCATATTGAAGGTGGAACTGGAAATATCCGGCCTGCAAAAGGTTCCTCCGTTCACGGAGTTCTATATGAGTGCTTAGATGACCACCTACCGATTTTAGATGAGCTAGAGGCTGAAGGGGTCAGTTATAATCGTAAGAAAAGGGAAGTCAAAACCTATTTAAAAAGAAGTGCTATAGCCTACGTTTACATTGGTATAGAAGGTCGTCGGCAAGAAGGTCATCAGCCATCACAACGTTATAAAAATATCTTAGTACAAGGTGCTAAGGAAATGAAACTCGATAAGGACTATATTGAATACATGGAATCTATCGAAGTTAAACCAGAACCGGTATTTTGGCCATTTCGATTTCCTCAGCAACCTTCAAGAATATTTTCTCTCAGTGACCTCAAAAACTTAAGCCAGCACACAGCTCTAGTGGGAGCAGTGTTTGATATGTCGAAAGCACGTCAGGAACACTCCTACCTCAAGGAGTTTTTCGATGGTCGTGATATGAGCCTATTTTTTCTTAAGAGAATGGACTCTAGCGACGGCCAAGAGTCCTCTGAAAAAATCATAGAAGGAGACTTAAGCACTGCTCAAAAACGCTACCTAACAAATTACCTACACGAATTTGATCGAGAGTACCAATACGTTGGACGCATGAACTATAAGATTAACCTTGATGGCAACGTGGCACCCAAATTCCACAAGCAACCACTACAGAGGCAATTCATACCATCAAGGGTTATCCTTGATCAGGCTGAGAAAGTTAATAGCTCCTTGCAACATGAAAATCTTGGCTTTTTGTCCATAGAGCATGGCTTCATGCCCAAGCTTCCACCTAAGTCAAGCTTACCTGCGGAATTCATGATTTGGGATCAGATTGTCAAACAACTACCAAATTACTATAGGTCCCTTGAGCTGCGTAGCATGTTAGAAGACATGCCGGTATTGGAGGCGAGCAATGAACGCCTTGGTGATGCCTACTTACTGAGAGCGGCCTCCGTTCTTGCCATGCTTTCCCATGCATATGCTTACACTGAAACCAACAAGCTAGAAAAGCTTCCTCCAAGCCTCGCAAAGCCTTGGGAACAAGTACGAAAGAGGCTCGGAAGAGAGCAGGAGGTATTAAGCTACATAGATCTCATCGTTTATAATTGGAAGTTTGTTGATAAAAAGTCTTCTTTTAAATCTAATTTTAAAAATCGTAAAGTAGAGAATTTGGAGTTGCTGATACCCACTGTAGGAAATAAAGCAGAGAGCCAGTTTTACTTAACTCAAACTGAGATTCTTGCTCAAACGACACCCATCATCCACTCAATCGTTAACTGTCAAGAAGCGGCAAAAAATGGCGACAATCATAGACTACAAGAACACCTTATAGAAATCATTAACGTTCTTGAAAAAGTCTTGCAACACTCGCTCCCAAAAATTAATCCATGTATCGACTCTGAGCATTTTGTAGACCCCGTCTTGTGGGCTAAGACCGTAGCTCCCTTTGCGGTCCCAATTAAAGATGGCTTGCAAGGACCAAGTGGAACGTCGTCGCCAATTTTTAACCTTTTGGATGTATTTTTAGGCAGGAAAGAGTACACAACCTTCTTGGGCAAAGAAATAAAATCTCTACGAGGAACCTACCCCTTATTTTGGCAGGAATTTATTAAGGCCGTATCTGAAATTTCTGTGACCGAATTTATAGAGGAAAGCAATGATAAGGCTTTAAAGAGCCTTCTTAAGGACACGGTCAACCTCTATGCCGGTGAGAATGGTTTTCTTGGTAAGCATAGGCTAAAGGTCTTCGGCTACCTAGAAACAGCATTCAAAGTTGGGAGAAGTGTAACCATTGGAGGGTTCTCAGGAGCTTTTAGGGACCGAACTTGGGAACAAGTGGATTCAGAGCTGGAGTACTCACGCAAGGAGCGCATGCTATCCTTCCCTAAAGGGTGTCACTATGCCTTTGTCAAATCAATTGGCCAGACTCACTCTTCAGCAGCCGAGGGTGTTAAGCACGTGGTCCTTGATATTTCTCATACAGGTATTCGCTACCAACCCGGTGATCGCTGCGGCATACTACCCGAAAACAGCTCTGAGTTAGTCGAAAAAACCCTAAAATCTTTGAAAGCAGACGGAGATGTGCAAGTACCCTTATCCGACGAATGGATTCAAGCAACTGCCCTTAGGTATGGCTACCAAGAGAGCCGGTCGTTGACTCTCAGAGACTTCCTTAAGTTTGCTCGTATTCGGCCAGTTGAGCCCAGGCTTGCAGAGGCACTACATGCCTCATCACAAAGCACAATGCTCTTAGATGCGATTAGGCAACAAACCTTGGAGCAATGGGAGCTTTGGGACCTGCTCATCTTGCTTGAAAGAGATGGGTATGATGTCACAAGGCTATGGAAAGCCAATTTTAATTCCTCAGAGCATATTTCAAGGGTGGTACCTCCAGAGAGTTTTAGACGATACTCCATTGCAACATCTGACAACGAGGAGAGCCAAAACCAGGAAATCCACCTAACGGTTGGTAAGGTCACCTACTCATCCTTAGACCAGGAAACAGGGGAGCAAACAAAGAGGTATGGAACGGCTTCACACTTCCTTGCTTCCGCAGCAGGACGTAAAGAGCCCATCTCATTTATCATTGAAAGGCCTTCTAGATTCAGCTTACCCTCGAATCCAAAAACTCCGATTATAATGCTGGCAGGTGGCACTGGCTTTGCTCCGTTCCGTGGGTTTGCCACAGAAAGGCTCAAAAATCGGAAATCAGGACTTAGTTGGGTTATATTGGGACTAAAGTCTCGTGAGTACTTTTATTACAACGATAACTTTATCCCTGGTCTAGCAAATGGAAACCTACGCTTAGACGTTGTATTCTCACAGGAAGACTGTCAGGTTGGGTTCAAAAAAACATCGGAAAACAATGGAGAGCTCTATTACCCTCCAGGTAAGAGGGGATATATTCAAGACTATCTTGATAGCCCCAAAATTGCTTCAGATCTTTGGCACAAGCTTAGGGATGTAAAAGACGGAGGTGAAGGAGCTTATTTATATGTATGTGGCAGAACCAGGTTCGCAAAAGCATGCTTAGAGTCTCTACACAAAATATTCGAACATTTTGCAGTAGGAACAACAGAAGAGAGAAAAAACAAGGCTCATAAGACTCTATGTGAAATCTCTGCCTCTGGCCGCTTTATGCTGGAGGTGTTTAGTCACTCTCAATCCACCGAATCAAGGGGCAGACGCGTCCATGTTTCTGAAGTCTGTCAGCATAATAACGAAGAAAATGGGTATTGGCTCATCATTGACCACAAGATCTATGATATCAACCAATTCATCTGGCTCCATCCAGGTGGGCATACCCCTTTAACAACCTATGCGGGAACTGATGCCACACAAGGTTACCTTCGGGCCCATAGTGGCAGGCCTGAAGTCGATGCAATGAGGGGAATTTATGAGATTGGTGTTGCAATCCAACCAAACTTTAAGGGAGTCAAATTTTCCAGTAAGAACAACGGTATGGTCATTCTGTTGGCAAGCTTCTACCGCAACTGGCTAAACTCATGCTACCTCGTGGTGGAGATGCAAAATGCAATTGCGATGGATCAAAGCCTTCAAGAAAAAGCCACAACAAAGCATGAAAACCCATTGGACATGACCTACTACAAAATTCAAAGAGAGATCGAGACTCATGAGCGATTTTTAGTTTCTTATGTCAATGAGCTTGTTGTTAATATTTTTCCAGCCATATGGAAAATGACCGTTTCTATTTGTTACTCTGGTGAGGAGGACTCCTTTTTATCAGATCCATTTAATGCCGTTACCCAAGCTCACAGCAGTACCCATGCAGCCAAAATATGTGATGGTTTTAGAGATTGTCTCAACGATATGCGTGCAGGAAAAAATAGCTCTGAAGAGGCAAAGGAGCTAAGTGAGTCCGTTCAAAACATTGAGATCAACGATCGAGGTCTTTTGTTGGATATAAAATCGGTGCTGCTCGAAGGATTGGCTTGTTTTGAACAGCATGAAGATCAAACCATTGAGCATGCAAAAGAAAAGCTCATCAAAATTATTCATCAGGATATACCCTCTATATTTAGAAAATTCTTTTTTGTAGAAAGAGAAATATGCGGCCAGTACATAAAAACAGAGAGCCAGGAGTCAGAGCAAACCGATCAGCAACAAGCCAAAGAACATCAAGAGCCTATCCTTACCAACACTTACTGGGAATTGGAAAAACTTGCTTCTGAAGATGTATTAATCTTAAGAAGGACACCTGTGAATATATCGTCACTCCCACCATTTCTAGAGAGTAACGAAGAACTTATAAAAACTTTTCCGAAATACAAAAACTTTGGCATCGTCGTTGACATGAGGCAAGCCCAGGGGCGAAACGATCCCGAATTTGAAGACTCTATGATGAATTTAAGGATTAATATTTATACCAATTTCGCGAGGGTTGCAGTCCTATTAATGAGCAAAACTGGGGTTTTGCAGGTCAACAGAATCGGAAGAAACGAAGGAGTCGAAAACTTTGCGACTGTCAGCGAGTCCGCAGCGGTTAGATTTGCAAAGGGAGCCGCTTAACCTTAATTGGAGACTCTGACCTTCTCAATCTAAACCATTAAATTATCTATAGATGCTACAATTTTTCAATTCCTAGAATTCTTAAATCATTCATCGATCTTACCTTCTAGAGACCTCACGTCCTTAGGAAGTGTCATCCTAAAGCTGGTTCCTTCTCCGTACGTGCTTTCAACTTCAATTTGACCACCTTGCTCGCTCATGATGCCTGCGCACATAGATAAACCTAGACCTGTGCCTGATCCTCTAGGCTTGGTGGTAAAAAATGACTCAAATATTCGTTCAAGGTGCTCCTCTTTGATTCCTGAACCGTTATCACTAATGACGACGCTAATGGTCGTGCTTTCCTCTTCCACAGTGATATCTATACGAGCCCCTCTACGGCTTTTTACAGCATCACAAGCATTGCTAATTAGGTTTATCAAAACTTGCTCTAACTTATGTGAGCATCCAATAATCTTTAAACCCTCTGGACCATATGCAACATTTACTGCGGCCCCAGATTCGCCAATACGGCTTTTTGTAATCAGCAAAGAGTCGTCTATAAATTCTTTTAGCAAAAACTCCTCTGGTTCCTCTTTTTCAGCTCGCGAAAAGTCTCTCAGATGATTGCTAAGCCTTTGAATCCTGGTCACAGCTTTTTCTATTCCTTTTTGGCATTTATCCATGCGCTTAATGTCACAGTTGTGAATAGCTTGTTTGAGCATGTAGTTATTAAAAGAAGATATGGCACTTAAAGGATTTCTGATATCGTGCATAACCCCCGACGCTAGCTCACCAATGACAGCTAGTTTCATCTGTTGATCGATATCTTGAGTGGCTCCACTATCGGTTTTCTCATCAACGACGTCAGCTGATTCGATTTTGAAAAAAAACATTCCCTGAAATAGTAAAGAATGCTGTGAACCAAGTTTATTGAGAGTATGCTTTGGTCCATCTGGAGAGAATTGAGTTATTTGGCGATTCCATTGTTTTGGACCATGCGATAGTTTTTTTTGCAATACAAAATAAAGTTCTAAGCTTTCAGCTTTCATCAGGTCCTTGATTGGATATAGTTCATAAGCTTTCTTGTTTGCCCAGAGCAGTTTTCCATTCTCGCTGACACAAACTATGCTATCTGATAATGACTCCATCAAGCCATAGATGTCATCTATTTGGTTTTCTTCTGACTCTAATTGACTAGCTTTAGCAGACACGTTGAATGCCTCATTTAAGTGGTGATTCCATCAATACTAAAAAAATCAAAAGTTGCATCCGAGCTAATTTCTATCCCACTTTGATCTTTGAAGGCTCTACTAACAAGCGCTTCCGAGCTTATGGAAACGATCTTGCTGGCAACCTCGATGGTTTCTCTGATCGGCAAACCTAGAAGGGAGAAGTCTATTCTATCGCGGCATCCAATATTAGCCTGTATTAGTTTCCCCACATTAATCAAGACCTGCAACCCTAAGTCGTTTCCGTCTTTGGCATGCACTTTCGAGAATACACCTTTGACACAGCTTAAAACATTATTAAAAACGGCTTTTTTTGATACAAGGCCGATCTCAAATATGGCTAGAACCCCTTCTTGGGTAAAGTGAACCACATCTCCACCCCTTCCTGACACCTCTTTATATATGATGTCATGATACTGATTAATCAAATCCACAGTCTGTTGGGTGTTTTTTTCATGACCAATTTTTTTCAAAGCGTCTATACGACAATAAAATACAGCTGCCTCAATCTCTTCGGTCCGTCCTGTCTGAACCTCACCATTTTCTATTTTAGTGGAAGCAAACCGACCCACAAACCTACTTAACATGCTGTTGCAGGAAAAATATGATGATTCAAGCTCTATTCGCATGGTCAGATAAGCGATAATTTCCTCGAAAAAACAGATGTGCTCCTCAGCAAAGCCATCCCCATGCTTCGTTGTAAATGAAATAAAGGAAATAGTACCATTGGTAAACTTAAGGGGTGCAATGAGGTAGTCTGTCCCACCAGACTTGGCAACCTCTTCACAGACCGGAAAATCCAATTTAGCTTTAGGACCTATTAGTTTTCGCCTAATCGGACCGCTACCATGATATATTTTAGCCACAGGGCTTTTTAAAAACACCTCCGAACTAAGATCAATATGATGAACATGCTCAGAGCGACAACCTTCACTTTCAGTCCATATGATATTGCGAACGAAAACATCAGAGTGTGAGGTATGAACATTGAGGCTTACACGCCATAATGGGATCCTATATTTAACAAGATTATGACAAAAATCGTCTAAAAGAACCTCGATATCTAAATACTCAGGGGTGTAGTTTAAAAGCCAGTTAGACATGACTTTTAAAGCTTCAATTAATTCACTTTTTTTGTCGTTTTTATCCATATAGTGAGGCGAAAACCACCATCGTAGAGTTCTTGTAAGTAAATGGTAGCTTGAAGTTATTCTTGAGGAAAGATTCAAATATGCCTAGCTCTTTAAGGAACTGATAACAGACTAGGAGGTTCACCCAGCATATAAGCTAATATATTAATTTAATGAATGAAACCTACCCAAACTTACCCCTAATGTAGTCATGAGTTTGACCAATACGGGGATTTTCAAACATTTGCTCAGTATCTCCAGACTCCACCAGCCTCCCCTCATACATAAACAAGACTTCATCTGAAATCCGACGTGCTTGTTGCATGTTATGAGTGACGATCAAGATGGTGTACTTCTCCCTGAGGGTTAATATAAGCTCTTCAATGCTAGCAGTGGACTTTGGGTCTAAGGCTGAGCATGGCTCATCCATCAGGATGATGTCAGGGTCCATGGCTATGCTACGAGCTATGCATAGCCGCTGTTGCTGTCCACCTGAAAGGGATAGGGCTGACTCTTCGAGCCGGTGCTTCACCTCATCCCACAAAGCAGCTCGTTTTAGGGAAGATTCTATGAGCTCCTTGTAGTTTTTACTCATGCGATTAATCTTTGGGCCCCAGACGATATTTTTTGCAATGGATTTGGGAAAAGGGTTTGGCTTCTGGAAGACCATTCCAATTTTTTTCCTAACTAAAACAGGGTTGGCCCTTTGATCATAAATATCCTCAGACTCATACCATAAGCTGCCCTCAATTTTTACTTCCGGAACAAAGTCATGCATTCTATTCATTGCCCTCATAAGTGTGCTTTTGACACAACCAGAGGGCCCAATGATTGCAGTCACTTTATTGCGTTTAAACCCATAACTCACCTCATCGACTGCCTTGTTGTCGCCATAAAACACTGATAGAGCTTTCGCCTCTAAGGCGTAGGAATAGCTTAATCTCATGAAGGGTACCTTTGCAGTTTTTGACGGATAATGACCGCATTAAGGTTAAACAATAGCAAGATCGCTAGCAGCACAAGAATGCCAGATGCTGCAATATCATGAAAACCAGATTGAGGCCTAGAGGCCCAGTCGTAAATTTGGAGCGGTAGGGCAGTAAAATCATCATTGGGAGTCTGGGGAATAAACCTCATATAACCCACAGCACCCACAATAATCAATGGAGCTGTTTCCCCTATGGCCCTTGACAGAGAGAGGATGGCACCAGTCAAGATACCCGGTAAGGCTGCAGGGAGCACCACAAAAAGGACCACTTGCCATTTTTGAGCCCCTAAAGCAAAAGAAGCCTCCCGAATGGATAAGGGAACCGAGCGGATTGCCCCCTGAGAAGCAACAATGATCACGGGGAGGATCAAGAGGCTTAGGGTCAAACTTCCTGACCATAACGACCGATCAAAACCCAAAAACCTGACAAATATAGCTAAACCCAGGAGTCCATAAATTATTGATGGGACCCCAGCAAGATTGGCAATATTGATTTCCAAAAGCCGGGTTAGGCGACTCTTTTCAGCGTATTCCTCTAGGTAAACAGCCGTAGCAACGCCTAGTGGCAAGGCAAAGAGGCTTGTCAAACCAATCAACCACAGGGTACCCCAAAGTGCAGCCTTAATCCCAGCCCTTCCTGGACGCCGTGATGAAAAGCTATTTAAAAAATCTAAATCAAGATGAGAGGTCCCCTTGAGAAAAAGATGGTATAAAAGCATCACTAAAATGGCGACTGCTGTAAAAGTTGACAGAAAACAGAAGCCTTTAAAAATGGAATTCGTTACCATTCGAACTTGCATGAGCCTAACTCCGTTTTGCTGACTTCATATACTGATTTCCGACAATATTCAAAGCAAACGTGATCATGAATAGTAAAGAAGCAACTGCATAGCAGGTTAAGTATTCGACTCCACCAGATGGTGTGTCACCTAAGCTAACTTCAACAATAGAAGCCGTCATGGTCTGGATGCTTTTTAAGAAGCCAAATTCCATATTTGGGGTTGCACCAGCAGCCAAAGTGACTGCCATGGTCTCTCCTAAGGCTCTTGAGATCGCTAGGATAATTGCTGCAACAATCCGAAAAGAAGCTGCTGGAATCAGAATATCTCTAATCACCTCAAAGTTCGTTGCTCCAAGGCCATACCCTGCTTCTTTTAAGCTTTTTGGGACCGCTTGAAAGGCGTCGTCACAAAGAGAGGAAACCATCGGAAGGATCATAATCCCGACCACGATTCCTGCACTGGCTGCATTGAAAACTTCAATACTTGGAAAATAGTCCATCAGGAGGGGAGTGACAAAAGTCAGCGCAAAATAACCATAGACCACTGTGGGAATCCCAGCAAGGATTTCGAGAAAAGGCTTAACCACCGAGCGCACAGAAAAACTAGCAAACTCACTGAGGTAGGTAGAAATGAGTAATCCGATTGGTAAGGCAATGGAAATGGAAAGCACTACGATCAAAGAGCTTCCAAGAACGAGGGGTAAGACCCCATAGCTAGCAGGCACAATAAGAGGTTGCCATTGAGTGCCGAGGAAAAAGTCAGCTAAGGGTACGGTCTGAAAAAATAGAAATGCTTCACGACTGATAAGAAAAATTATCAGAAGTTTCCATCAAAAAATGTCGTTTAGGTTATGATGATCCTTGTAATATGGGACTTTTTAGTACCCTTCG
>JABSRF010000125.1 GCA_013215275.1 Oligoflexales bacterium
TAGAGTGCGCAATCACAGGCCAGAACTGTACTAAAATTAACCATCAATGGGTAGGACATTTATTTGGAGTTACCTGATGACTTATTTGGTCAACTTGTACTAGTTTTACCGCCACTGGTACTAGGATGCGATTCTATTGGGACTTGGGTTGGCAAATACCTGACATTCTTCCTCATTCTCGCAGTGGTCATAGAAAATCCACCAAGCTAAACCCTGGTATCGGTGGATACCCTCCTGGTGCTCATCTGGAGTTGCGGCAGGGTGAATGTTCCACCATTCTGCGGGCCCTGAAAATATACACTCGATAATATGATGGGCATCATAAGTTTGACCTTTAAACCTCAGAACCTCACCTTTATCATTGTAAATATCTTTGTAATAACGGGGCCACTTTTGTCCAGTTTCTTTCTCCCATTCCTTGATAAGCCGAGCTTTTTTGCGCTGAAATCTTTTGTGAAATTTTCTATTAGTCTGAAAGTCAACCATAGAAAACGTCTGCGTGGATAAGGCATTAAAAATGAGTGCACGCTGTTCTTCTCCAATGACTAAGTTCGTTTGCTGTTCGATGTCATCAAGGTACCTCTCGAATACAAATGAAAACCTTCCCTGAGGGCTAAATGCCTCTAAATTGTGTCCAAACTTTGAGCTTAGCAAAGCCGAATGTTGCCAGTTCCAACTTGGGAGCCCTAAATCGTTTGCTTGATTTGCTGGGCTGTTGACGATTTTGATTTGTCTGTGGGTGCCTAATAGTGGGCTAATGGCAAATGCTTGGGAACGTGGGAGCTTAGACAAGAGTAATCCTAGCGTAAGGTATCTGAGGGCTCGTGGGTGGCTTTGGCGGCCAGGTTTAAGTGAGGCATCTGCAAGGGGGGGGAGGAAAAAAGTGCAACAAAATAAAATGATTATACTGTTTTTTAGGGGGTACTTTTTCTTTCTCCATTCCAAAATGACCTGCTGCATGAAACAGCTCCCTTGCTTGGTGTTCATAATGAATGCTTCGGCTTAGCCGGCATTGGCGGAGAAGATAAGGGGTTTTCGCCAAAATGTTAAGTTAAACATTGACGATGCAAGATCTTGAGGATTAGCCACCTAAAAATATTGGACTTTAAATTTAGATTTAATTTTTGCTAAACAAAAACCGATAAGGCGGCAAGTAATTTTCAAATGACTGAAAGTGCAAATACCCAAATGAATATAGCTACTTATATTCTATCGATGGTCGTTGTGCTGCTTGTTATGGGCTGCGCTGAAACCTCCTCGGATTCTCGGAGTCGTTCAGGTGCAGGAAGTGACGGAAGTTCTACGAGTAACGCCTCCGGTTCTGGGCAAGAGCTAACAAAGGATGACCTGCATGAGAAGCTTTTAAACCGAGAAGCTCAGCTTAACCTTGAGAAAGACGAGCTGGCAAAACTTCAGGTTATCAACGAGGCATTGTGCGAAAGAATCAATAAGATCAACAAAGAGTGTTTGCCTAAAAAGCCAATCACAGCTAACTCGAAAATCCGTCTGGTGAGCTGTGACGGTAATCCTGTCGAAGAGGTCTCAAACAGTAAGATTGAGGTCGACATTTACCTTGATGGGAGTGGAGAGTTTAAATTGGATTTTCACAGTGGGAATACCATCTATCAAAGCTCCACCTTAGGTCCTGGTACCCAGGAGCTGAAATTTACGAACCGAGCAGACGACCAAACCCTAACTCCAAGCTTCAGTGATATAAAAAAAATGCGCTTAACTGCAGATTTGTTAAGCTCAGGCTCCGGCTCTTCAGCAACCGTAACGGTCGATATAATGGTTGATGGAAAAACCGTGTTAAAAGACATAGTGCCAGGTGTCAAGGTTGGTGGAAGTTATGATCTGAATGTAAGAAAAATATATCAGCAGCTCATTTCCAGTTCATGTCAAATATCTAATGAAGCTCTGGAACAATTTCTTGCCCCATTCAACAGCTCGGAGGGGTCCTTTGATAATGACAAGTCGAGCTCAACGAGCAGCGCCCAGGCAGGAAGCGCAGCAGATATCGAGCAGCGGATCGTTTGGGTTGAGGAAGCTCTTGCGGACTTGTTTCCTAACTTAGAGGCAGCGCGTAACCGCTCTTTCAATCTTAAAAAAGCCCTGAAAGGAGATACAGGGGTTGGCTGCCGACTGGAGCAGAAGATTACGGAGTTGTCCATTACGATTGATGGAAGCCCTGTGATTGAATCGGTAGCAAACAAACGCAATGACAGAATTGAAGGGTCTGGAAACGCAAAAGAGATAGAAATTGATTTGGGTGGGGTCAGCTTTGCTTCGACCATTGCTTTAGGGTCCACATTTTCCCCAGACGAAGACTTGACATCTTTAGATATAGCAAGCCTTACAAAGATTAATCTTCGTAAGGGTGGCACTTCGTTTATTAATAATCTGGTCAAATGTGATAGCAGTATCATTGGGGATGTCTTCAAAAAAGACAACGACTGCTATGACATTCTGGAAGAATCAGTTATGGACATCAATAAGATAAAACTAGAGGTCAATGGCCTAACCTTATTTGAGCAGGGCAACCTCGGGCTTAAATTAGACCGAGATCGGCTAACATGGAAGTACGAAAGCTTACAGCTTAACCCAAAATGGGGAGAAATGCTCCTTCGCAACGACTGTGAAGCCACCAACTAAGCATGGGTCCCACCTATTTTCTTCTTTCTTCGCTTTTTCTCAGTGACTATAACTACCTTTAACACTCATGAAATTTGGCTGGGGGAACTATGGAATCTTGGCAAGCAGAATACCAAAAATCGATTAGCGACCCGGTAGGGTTTTGGGATCGAGCTTTAGAGCTTGTTCATTGGTTTCAAAAAGCGGACAAGGTGTTGGATGAGACTAGGAAGCCTCTTTATCAGTGGTTTCCAGGTAGCAAAAGCAATATCTGTTTTAACTGCCTCGATGTTCATATGCAGGAAGGGCGAGCCGATAATCCGGCATTAATCTGGGAAAGCCCTGTGTCGGGAAACACTCGTATTTATAACTACAAAGAGGTGTTTGAAGAGGTCGGGCTTATAACAAATGGACTGAGAAACCTTGGCTTAATGCGAGGAGATCGAGTTGTCATTTATATGCCCAATATACCTCAGGCAGTTTTTGCAATGCTTGCTTGTGCACGCATGGGAGTCATCCACTCCGTGGTCTTTGGTGGTTTCGCTCCTCCAGAGCTTGCTAAGAGGATTGAAGATGCTAGGCCAAAAGCAATTCTATATGCTTCCCATGCTTTTGAAAAAGGGCAGGTCATCGATTACCAGCAACTAGTTGATGACGCCTTAGACCTCTCAAAGAAGCCCCCTCAATTTTTAATCCGCTTTGATCGCTTGGATAAAAAGGTGCAAGGCAGGCGCAAAGCCCTTAGCTGGGATGATCTAAAGTTTCATGGAAATACAATCGCTGCATGTGAGCAATTAGAGCCCAGTGATCCCCTTTATATTCTCTATACGTCAGGGACCACCGGACTTCCTAAAGGGGTTGTTCATGATCATACGGGCTATAGTTAGCCCTTAAATGGTCGATGCGGCATATTTACCAAGTGGATTGTGGCGAGGTGTTTTGGGCTGCGTCAGATATCGGATGGGCAGTAGGCCACTCATATATCGTCTACGGTCCATTGCTAGCAGGTGGCTGTGCCTTATTGTTTGAAGGTAAGCCTGTGGGGACCCCCCACGCAAATGTGTATTGGGAGCTTTGTAAAAAGCACAAGGTAAAGACCCTTTTTGCAGCGCCTACTGCCATAAGAGCCATTAAAGCAGAAGATCCGCAGGGGCAACAACTGGCTGGTTTTGATCTACCGAGCTTAAAAGCCGTTTTTCTAGCAGGAGAACGCTCTGACACGGATACTCTGTCATGGATTGAAAAAAATTTGAGGATTCCAGCGATTGATCATTGGTGGCAGACAGAGTCAGGGTGGCCTATGACTGCCACCTGTCTTGGCTATGATGGGCAGCAAACAAAACAAGGCTCCTGTGGGAGGCCAGTTCCTGGCTACCAGATTGAGGTTGTGGATGATAACGGAAAGCCACTTCCTGCTCATGAAGCTGGAAATATCGTGGTACGCCTGCCTCTGCCTCCGGGAACGCTTCCTAGTTTGTGGAATAACGATCGAGGGTTTGTGGATACCTACCTAAAAAATTTTCCAGGTTATTTTGAGACTTATGATGCAGGATACTTTGATGAGGACCATAACCTCTGGATCATCAGTAGAACCGATGATGTGATTAACTGTGCAGGGCATCGCTTATCGACTGCCCAGATTGGAGAGGTGATAACCAGTCATCAGCATGTAGCAGAGTGTGCAGTAGTGGGCATCAAAGATAAATTGAAAGGTCAGATCCCCATAGGCTTTGCGGTGCTCAATCAAGGCTTGAGTCGTGAAGTCGGGACACAGGTTGCTGCTGGATTGATTGACCGAGTAAAGAAGGAGTTAGGGCCCGTGTGGGCATTTAAGAAGCTCTATGTGGTTCCAGCGCTTCCTAAGACTCGTTCAGGCAAGGTGCTTCGTAATGTTCTGCGTAATTTGCTTGATTGCGAGCCTCTCAGGATCTCACCTACCATAGAGGATGCCAGTGTTGTCGAGCAAGTACGCGAGCTAATCGTGTAAGGCTTGCGACCAGCTTGTATAATCCTGAGCTTTTGCTAAATTATAAGCATGGCATTCACAAATTTTGACACCAAAGAAATCAATTGTAAGGTCATTTATTTCGGCCCCGATCATTGCGGAAAGTCGGAAAACTTAAGGTCTATTTATGCAAGCACTGCAGATGATATGAAGTCGGGGCTTATGGAGCTAGATGACCCCGATAAAGGTAGTAAGTACTTTGATTTTCTGCCTATCAGTCTTGGCCATGTGAATGACTTTCATCTCAAGCTTCATCTTTTCACCCTGCCTGCTAAGAACCTTTTCGAAACGGTGGCGAGTGTGATACTAAAAGGGGTTGATGGCTTCGTGTTTGTGGTCGACTCGCGTTTAGAGCGCCTTGCTGCAAATATCGAGTGCTACCGAAATGTGGACAAGCTTTTCCGTGAAGAAGGCTACAATCTTGGTGAGTTGCCTCGTGTGGTGCAGTACAACAAGCGGGACTTAGGGAGCTTGGTTCCTTTGGATGTATTGAGGGAAGAGCTAAATCCATTAGGTGGTGCAGAGCAAGAAGCGATCGCTTCCGAGTCTGTAGGAACTATGGAAACTCTGCATGCGATGGCAAAGCAGATTCTAGTAAGCCTGGTTCCTGCCGGATAGTACTTCTGATGAGCATTGGGTTCTTTTATGGCTTTACATCTACGCTGCCAGACACCTAAGGCAGTTTTTCTATTTGGGATTCCTGTTGGGAAGTTGTTGCACTTTCCTAACCATCATCGCTACATGCCTGGTATTCATTTTGATGTGGACCCAAGCAAGCCCATAAATTTGCAATTGATAGCAGCGGTAGAAAAAGAACTAGGTGAAGCTGTTAATGGTAAGGATATTCATATTTATCAAGAGTTTTGCGAGCCGCTCAAAGCTGATGAACAGGCAGAAGAATTCAGCCTCTACACCGGGTTTAGTGAAAAGCCTCGGCAAGTTCCACTTTTGCACTGGAAGCCTTTGCCCTACCTCCTTAGAAATATGGAGAAAAATCGCATGCGTCTCGCTTATTTGAAGGCATGGCAGGTACAGACAGGAGCTTTAGGCCTTACCACGAAGGCTGTTGAGATGGATGCAGAAGAGCTTAAACGAAACTCAAGCCTGTTAGATCCTCAGTAGTTTCATCATCGCTGTTCTTTGAGAACCACTTTCTCTAACTGGCCTTGCATCCCTGCAATAATTCCTTGGGTCCAAGTGTGATCCTTAGCTTCCTGAATCCAAGTTTGCTCTAGCTGGGACCGCTCACGATTTTTAGACTCCAAGATAGATTCACTCAATTGGGCCTCAGAGCCTTTTTCGATGACGGTCACCTGGAAAGAGCCAAAAAATCCACAAAGCCCTTTTAGGGCGGTCCGAATGCTTCTTTGCATCTCAGGGTTTAAGAGGTCCTTAGCGGCCAGGCTTTCTGGCTTGACCTCAAGCTCGATCTTGTCTTTGCTGTATGACTTGAGGTGAACCTCTTCAAACTTTCGCGCTTCAAGAGGCTTTTTTGACCTCCACAGTGCGACCAATGCTTCCCAGGTTTCTGGGAATGGCAAGGCTTGCTGCTGTTCTTGGTGGATCTGTGAGGCCTTGACAAGGCCAAGCTCATCTAGTGAAGGGCTTGGTGGGGCTGCTTGAGGATTTTTTTTTTGCTCGCCACCGTTAGAAAACTCTTTCAGGGCATTTACAAACTGAGGTTTGTTCGCTGGCTTTTCTTTTGGGGCACTCGGCTGCTTTTGAGGAGCTTTAGGAGTTGGGCTAGATTTTTGCCCGCTGAGAAGCTCATCTAGGCTTGGGAAGCCTGGGTCTAAGCACCATTCAAGGCAGTAATTTTCAAATACAAATCGGTCGAGGTCAGAGCCATCCAAATCCTGCCGGCACTTGATGAACGTGCGAAAAATTCGATTAAGCTCAAATTGTTTTAGCTCTGCTCCAATTTGATTAAGGCGTTGGTATTCATCCTCTCCAATTCCAAGAAATTCAGCACTGACGGAGTTCTTATCCAGGCTGCTGCAGAGGAATCCATGCCGAGCATAGCGAGCTAGCTCTTCTACTGCTTCTGTAAAGTCCCACCCTGCTTGGTCCATTTTAGCAATCGCTTCGATGCATTGCTCTCCGTCCTTACGGGTCAGGTGACCCAAGAGGTCGATGATAGCGTCTCCTGAGATGGAGGAAACGATCTTAGCTAAGCCAGCCTTGCTGAGTTTTCCTTCTCCAAGGGCAATCGCCTGGTCGAGAAAGGTTAAGGCATCCCGCATAGACCCATGGCCTTCTCTAGCAACCGTGGCTAGAGCTTCTTCCTCAAACTCCACCTTTTCTAAGGTGAGAATCTCTCTAATTCTTTGGACTGTCAGAGCGATGCTGAGCTTTTGCAAGTAGAAGGTTTGGCAACGGCCAACAATGGTTTGTGGCACTTTTTGCAGCTCAGTGGTAGCAAAAATAAAAATAACGTGAGGGGGAGGCTCTTCGAGAGTCTTGAGCAGTGCGTTAAAAGCACTGATAGAGAGCATATGAACCTCATCGATGATGTAGACCTTATACCTCGAACGATGCGGTACATAACTGACTGTCTCTTTTAAAGCCCTAACCTCATCCACGCCATTGTGAGAGGCACCATCTATTTCTAAAACGTCTTCGTGATACCCACCAGCGATAGCGCTGCAGCTGTTACATTTGCCGCAGGGTTCGCCAGCTTCAGGCTGCTCACAGTTTAATGCTTTAGCATAGAGGCGAGCTGTTGTGGTCTTCCCGATGCCTCGGACACCTGAAAATATAACAGCAGCCGGTTCGCGACCAATCTTTATTGCGTTGCAAAGAGCTTGGGTTGCAGCTTCTTGCCCAATGAGGTCGCTAAATTTGCGGGGACGGTATTTACGAGCCAGAGGTTGATAAGACAAGGATTGTCTCCAATATAATAAAAGCACACAGTGATAGCTAGATGACCCAGGTACCTGACTGTTCCACTACCGTTGCTGCCTTCCGGCCCTAGCGGGGTTCATGGGCAGTCACCACTTGGGATCTAGCTATCACTGTGTGCTCTACATAAAGCACTTGCTAACTTCTACAATAAAAATTTTGAAAAGAAAACAGACATCTTGATTTATATGCCCGCATGATTACATCGTATTGAAAACAAAAGAAAATTAAGGCGATAAAACGCCTCAATTTTAAGATTTCTTCTTTAAGGATGCCTGCAAAAGGTCTCCAAAAGAACCTTGGGCCTTACTTTTACTCGCACCAGAAGCATCTTGTTCAGCCAAGTATTGCTTGTAATCATCAGCATCATTATATCTGTCTTTTAGGGATTGAAGGGTGAGGGTGATGCGCTTTTTGTCTTTGTTTACCTCTTGGATCAAGACGCTTAGCTCGTTAGGAGGGCAGCACTTTTTACGGTAAGAGTCACCATGTGCAGCTTTAAGAGCAAAAGTGGGAACGGTGCCTGTAAGCCCTTCGGCTAACTCGACCACTGCTCCAAAGCTCTTCAGCTCTACCACCTTAGCAGTTAACTCCATGCCTACTTTGAAACGCTCTTCAACGGCAAACCAGGGATCGTCTTCAACCGCCTTCATGGTCAATGAGATCCTTTGCTTGAGGGGGTTAAGCTCAAGCAACCTAACGGACACGCGATCACCAACTTTCAGCACCTCTTTTGGGTGATGCACACGCTTAAGCCAAGACATTTCAGATAGATGGATTAGGCCGTCAACCCCTTCTTTAAGCTCTACAAAAGCACCGAAGTCGGCTAAGCGGGTCACCTGGCCATGATAGGACTCTCCTACCTTGAAGTCGTCTTCAATGCTATCCCAAGGATTGGTTAATAGTGCCTTAATACTGAGACCGATCCTTGGTTTTTTGCCAGACTCATCAATTTTAAGGACCTTTGCTTTTACTTTTTGACCTACCTTTAAAACCTCTGAAGCGTGGCTGGGGTGGCCAAAGCTCAGCTCAGAGATATGAGCCATGCCGATGACTCCGCCAAGGTCGATCATGGCACCAAATTCTTTGAGGTCGCTTACTTTGCCGGATACTGGAGAGCCTTCGCTTAGGCTCTCTTTCAAACTAGCGAGTGCAGATTTGGCTTGATCTTCAAGCAGGACCGACCGGGAAACCACAAGGTCACGGCCAACTTTTTGAATCCTAAAATCTAGCTCTTTACCCACATACTCTTCGGGGTTTTCTACGTAGCGGTTATCAATATGGGAGACCGGACAAAAAGCCTTCCTTCCCATGATGAAAACTTCATAACCACCTTTTTGAGTGCCAGTGACTTTACCTTTTACGGGAACCTTACTTTCGTAAGCAGCTTCAATTGCATGTTTTTTAGCGACACTGTGGGACATGGAGTTGCTGAGGACAATCTCTCCATCGATGATGGAAACCACAAAGGCAGAAACCTCATCACCGACAACTTTGTTTAGCTGCCCTTGCTCATCAAATAGGTCTTGCTTAGCAATGACTGCCGACGATTTTCCTCCAATTTCTAGCATAATATCGTCAGAATCTTGACCAATGTAGCTTATTTTAGCAACGACTTTATCTCCTACCGCAGGAGGCTCAAAGTCGATGTCGTCAGTGGATTCATTAGCCAGCATTTTTTGAAATTCATCTGAACTATCATCGTTATTTTCCTGTGAGGTCTCATCGAAACCAGTATCCTGATCCTCCCATTGGACCTCAAATTTTTTATCTGCCAATTTTTTCGATCTCCTATTTGCTAAGCTCAAGAATGGCCACGCACCTTTCTTGTATCATCCACCGGAACACCTACGAAGGGGTTGCTGACCTCTTTCCCCTTGTTTGAGTTTTTTGAACCTTCTCGTGAACGGGGCGGTCGTGAGGGTGGGTCACCTTAACATAATACGGGACCTCGTGAGATTTCAACGATAAGAAACTCGGGTACGCAGATGCCCAAACTCTCATGTTTTCTGACCCCCTGTCATGCCAGCATAACCCTATCATGCCTATCGGACTGACAGAGGTAAAATCAATACGGGTAGAGGGGTTAACAGGGTGCTTGCTTAAAAATTCCCCTTAGATCCCTGGCTTGTGGGAGCTAATCACACCAAAAGTATTTTTTTGCCAGATACTTCAAAGCTATCTTAAAGAAGAAACCACCAATGATTTAAGGAATCTGGTTGATGAAGTTAATAATATGCCAACACTCTTTTCTGCTTAAAAACTCCTTGTTCTGAGGCATGGTGCCTCGACCCAGGTAAATCTGGCTAAATAGATAACTGTCAGGTTTCTTTCTAACCTGAGTTCGACAGAATTATATCGCCAATTGCATATTCCTGTCTAAATATTGCTCAACTTCATGTGAAGTTTC
>JABSRF010000126.1 GCA_013215275.1 Oligoflexales bacterium
AGAAAAAATCCAGCCAAAACGTGCTAAAGCGAATATTTGGGGGATTGGCGATTACATTTCGCTACAGCGACTAATTAACGAGAATTTATCATTTCAAAAATATTACTTCGAGATAAAAAAACAACTAAAATTAAGCTATTGGAATACAAAAAAAAAAAAAAACTTAAGTCCTAAAGCCCAAAAAGCCCCAATCCGAAACAATACCCAGCTGGTGCTGGTTCAAATCCAAACAACCACCCACCAAAACTAGTAAACTTGTTCTTTAGATTCTTTTTAATCATCCTTTTAATCGATGAAAACGGATCAATTAACCTTAGGAGGTCAGTCATGCTTGATCAGGGAGCCGCTATGTCTAAAAAAATGAAGACATTACTTTTTATCTTAGGGATTATCTTTTTAACTGTTGGTTGTGGGCAGTACAAGAAAGAAATCAAATCAGTTCCAAAGACCGTAGAAATGGAAAGAAATAGCCAATTAGAGGAACTTCAGGCTAATTCATTAGATGCTAACTCTACCGATTATGAAGACAACAAAAATACCGCTTTTCGTTTTGAAGGAGATACTCCTACAGATGATAACCCAGCAGCAACTCCCATAGATTGCTCAACGATTGATACACCAAATGGTGTGCTTATCACCTGTGGTGAAGACGGTGTCTTGCTAAGAGATGGCACTGATGGTTACACCTCGCTAATGAGGGTTGAGCGTATGACCAATTTAGATGCAGTCCTATGTAGTTCAGAAGCGGGTGCTTTGGTAAAGGTTGGACTAGACAAGGATCGCAATGGGATGCTTGATGACTCAGAAATCACAAATACTACCCTTATTTGTGATGGCTTAGCTGGCAGAGAAGGGATTCGTTGTTCAGTTAAGGAACTTGATGAGATAGACGCTGTTGAGCTAACTTGTGGAGATGAGTCACAGGTTGTATACAATGGTAAAGATGGTGTAAATGGAACTAATGGAACAGACGGAATCGATGGCAAAGACGGTGTTGACGGTAAAGATGGTGTTGATGGTAAAGATGGAAAAGACGGAGAGCATGGTTACACGACCTTGATTAGCTCAGTTAGAATGGGCTGCGCAAAGGCTCTTTGTGAATCTGGACGTGGTGCACTTATTCGAACTGGACTTGACTTAAACCGTGACAGCATTTTGGATCTCTCTGAGATTAACTCCAGTACTTTCCTTTGCGATGGCCTTAATGGTAAAGATGGCGAAGATGGAAAAGACGCAGTAAAGTGTACTGTCACTGAATTACCTCAAATTGATGCCGTACAGATCACTTGTGGCGATGAGTCTCAGATCATCTACAACGGTAAAGACGGAAAAGATGGTGAAGATGGCACTGATGGTGAAGCTGGTTATAACTCACTAATTTCTACTGAAAGATTCGAAAGTGATCCTAACCTATGTGCGAGTGAAGATGGTTTAATCATCCGTGCTGGATTGGACTTGAACCGTAATGGTTTCCTAGACCTTGAAGAGGTAAACACAAGCTCTTTCGTTTGTGACGGTGCAGACGGACAGGATGGTGAAAACTGTACTGTTGAAGAAGATGCAGACCTTGACGCTGTTAGAATCACCTGCGGAGAGACAACTCAGGTGGTATTCAACGGAAAAGATGGACTAGATGGTAAGTCTTGTGCGATCGAAGAGATGCCAGAGCAAGATGCTGTGAAAATTACCTGTGGAGATACGTCAGAGCTAATTTTCAATGGAAAAGACGGTGAAGACGGTCAGGATGGAAAAGATGGTGAAGATGGAAAAGACGGTCAGGACGGAAAAGATGGTTACAACCCAATGATCAGAAGCTCTCACTTCAATAATGATTTCAAAATCTGTGCTGCTGGAAAAGGTACTCTTATCGAAGTTGGTCTTGACTATGACTATGACGGATTCTTTGACGAAATCGAAGTAACTGACCGAAGCTTTGTATGTGATGGCCAAGATGGTCAAGATGGTGAAGATGGAAAAGATGGAGTTTCTTGTACTGTCACTGAAGAGCCTGAGTTGGATGCCATTCGCGTAACCTGCGGTGATGAAAGTGAGCTGATCTACAATGGCCAGGATGGACAAGACGGTCAAGACGGTCAAGACGGTCAAGACGGTCAGGATGGAAAAGATGGTCAGGATGGTCAAGATGGAAAAGATGGTGTTGACGGTCAGGATGGACAAGATGGTGAAGATGGAAAGAATGCCTTGGTTAAAATAACGCGATTTGAGTGTAACTCAATCTGTAAGTCTTACCGAGGTGCAATCATAAGCAGTGGACTTGACCTAAATGACAACGGCATCTTGGAAAAGAATGAAGTTACCTCAAGTGCATTTGTCTGTGACTCCGCTAGATAATTTCTTAGCCTCCTCCTAGGGCTTTCTTAAAAGTCCTATACTTTTAACTTCCGTTAAACAATCTTGTGGTTCCAAAATGTTCATTTTGGAACCTTTTTCTATTACAAAACTAAACCAGTTTTTGGATTTCGGTTTAGTTTTGAAACTGGATATTTCCATGCCATCGTCCCTAAGCTTGCTATAATAAGCTTAATTGGAAGTGATTATTTGGCATCAAGTTTGCTTATACTAGGACAATTCATCTAAAACTTGCTATTTACAGACACGGGAAGAATTAACTGTAGCTGATATTTTTGTTGACTTGTAAACAAAAATATCATTCATAGTTATTGCTTCGATACCCATTCAGCCTCATGATTGAGAATGGCGCTTTGTGATCTGTGTTATAGTTTAGTCTGTATCCGGCTAAATTATTGTTGTCCAAAGATAAGGGGCTTTAGTGCTGGGTGTTGCCTATCTTTGTGAAGGCTGTTCGTTTGCACAGGGATTAGTCAGACTACGGGAGCTGTCATTTTTTTCAAGGGATTGCTTATCTCCCCGCCAAGGTTGGTGGGGTTTTCCGCTAAAGAGGTATAAATGAAAAAAATTGGAATTTATTATCGCGTGTCCACAGATAAGCAGGACCTACAAAGCCAGAAAAGCACCGTGGAAGCCTGGTTGGAGGACCTAGGTGAATCTAAGAAGCCCCAAAGTATTCAGGTATTTCAAGATGAGGGAGTTTCAGGTAAAACAACCAACAGGAAAGGTCTGCAAGAGTTATTGAAAATAGCCTATGAAGGTAAAATTGATACCATTGTCGTCTACCGTCTGGATCGCTTTTCCCGTGATGCTAGCACCGCTATACGACTGATCTTAAGCCTTGATTCAGCTGGAGTCGCATTTATAGCAGTGACGCAACCAGTGTTAAACCTTGGGCATGAGAACCCTTTCCGGCGCACCATGTTAGCCGCCTTCGCTGAAATTGCAGAGATAGAAAGAGAGACCATAGTTGCCAGGGTCGTTGCCGGTTTGGAAGCTGCAAAAAAAAGAGGAGTGGTCCTCGGAGCTCCCAAAAAGCTCACCGAAGAAAAACGAGAGCAAGCAATTGAGTTAAGAAAAAAAGGTTGTTCATTTAGAGAAATTAGTAAGACTTTGAATCTAAGCTTGGGCTCAGTATCATCGTTATTGAAGGGAACAAATGTTATGTAGCAAAAAGCTTAGCTAGCTCTAGCAGCAGCTTTCTTTGAATTCTTTTTTGGTGATTGACCTTTGTGAGTGGTTTGGAATAGATAACTGACAGGAGTAAGACCCAACAGTATTATTGCACTCAGGTAGCCCTTTATTTTAGTCAAAATAGACTTCCTTTAGCTAAACAGGTTTTAAACTATGTATTTCCCAGATCATAAATAAAATTTAGAAAAAAATCAAGCTAGGAGCGTGGCTTCGTGGGGCGGTGTCACCAAGAAAAAAAAGATGCAAAAATCCTAGGATAATTAGCAGTCAATTTAGTATAAGATATTAATATATATGTACTATTAATATTGTATTTAAGTTTGTTTTATGCTTTGACGATAAGTGGTCTAGGAGCCATTAAACCCATATTTTTGCGGGCATTATGAGAAGTAAGAATGTAAACAGCAAAAAAATTATTAAAGAATGTGCAAAAGAGTTTGATATTTCAAAATATCTTGAGTACAGACAGTTTTTAAGTGATGTTTATAAAGCAGTTAAGGCTCAGGTAAAGCCGTACTCCTATCTTCAGTTTGCAGAAGACCTGGGTTTCTCAAAAACCAATGTGATAAGACTCATCATTATTGGGAAAAGGCCCATAACCCTAAAAGCAGGGGAAAAGATAGCAAAAGCTTTCGATTTGCTTGGTCCTTCTAAAAAATATTGGATTGCATTGATTGCTTATAGTAATGAGCGGTATCCCACCGAACGAGAAAAGTTGTTTACTGACCTCCTAAGGTACCGTGCTATGTGCACATCTGCCTCAAATAATGATTTGCAGATGGAGTATTTCAGTGAATGGTATCACCCTATCATTCGCGAGATGGTTGGGCTCACAGAATTTGATGGTAGCCCCGATTGGATTAAAGATCGATTAGCCTTTCCCTTAAGGCTTGAGAAAATAAAACAAAGTTTAGCGTTACTTGAAGAAATTGGGGTGATTCAATTAGATCAAGAGTCAGGCAAATATAAAAGATCTAGGGAAAAAATTATGACTGATACTGAAATCGACAGTATGGCGATTATTCGGTATCATCAGAAAATGATCGAAGCAGGCAAGGAGTCCATAACCCGAGTTGATGAGGATCTAAGGGATATTAGGGCTATGACAGCATGCTTTCCACGCTCAGTGATTCCGAAACTAAAAGATAAAATTCATAATTGGTTGCTCGAAGCGATAGAGCTGGAAGAGGAAGCTGATGATGTTTCTGACGTTTATCAACTCAATATTCAACTTTTTCCTTTTACCAAAACCTGAAATAGGATGTGCAAAGATGCTTCGTTTTGAAAAATGCAAATATCTTACTTGGACCCTCTTCACTATTTTGGTGGGGTGTGGAACCATAGTTGGCAATCCTAAGAAACCTGTCGATGATTCGACCCAGACTCAGAATACCTATGCAATCCCTGAGATTAATATTGAGATGCCTGAGGAAGATGTCAATACAGACTCTGCATCGCTTCTTCTTACAGATCAAGAAGCTGACGGAGGCTTTAGCTTAAGCCAACGAAATATCCCCAAGAGAAAGATATTGCTTTTCTCTTGGGTGAAAAGGGTCAATAGTGTCATTCGCGAAATTAACCGAATATCTAGAAGGGTAAACCAAATTAGTAACGGGCAATCTCCCAATGATTCAGGTCAAATTATATTTGCAAATCAAGGAGAACAAGGACGCCTAAGTGGAAAACTTGAAACCATATCTTCTGATGACTCTATGAGCTATCAAGCTGTTTTATGTGACAATGGAGAGGTGTTCGCGCATTTAATGTGGAGCCAAGATGGTCGTAAGGTTGAGCTGACAAAAGATTTTAAATCGCAAGCCCTTAATAGCACCCTAAGAACCGATTACAAAGTCAGAGCAGTGGCTGAAATAGTGGGTGATGGTGTAGATCTAGTCATTAACAGCCAGGGTACTTGGGTCGAGGAACTTGTTGAAGAGTCGCAGGGGACTTCTTTACTTGAGTACGGAAATGTCAACTTTAGCGCCGATAAAAACTATGCTATTAAATCGGTGACTCACCGATATCAAGGAGAGCTTGGGACGCAGCTCGATGGTGATAGCTTTTTAACAGGCAGGTTAGTCCCTAATGCGGCTAATTCTGATAAGTATTTTTCCGAGTTTCTAGCATACCTTAAGAGCGCTGAAAGCTGTGGCACTTTTTCTCAGGATAGCAATGTGGTTTGGAACCCTGAAAGCATTGGGGATGATGGATGGTGCTATGGAAGCCCTCTCGGTCGGAATAATTTTAGAAACTTAGCGACCTTGCAGCGAACTTATACCAATTTAGAAGCTATTGGTTTTGCAAGCACTGATAAGCTGGAGACGGTGAGCTTTACTGAAGGCCTAAGTTGTCAATAATGATTTCACCATCTTTGTTGGTCTTTTTAGGAGAGATTGGCTTCGGTTCACCGATTCGAAATGCTGTCTTCTGCAAGCCTTCCTGATTTGTTTGAGTTGGATTCTTCAAAAGAAGAGCTTGGTGCTGTCATGTTAGCATTGTTTGAAAAGCTCTTTCTTGGCTTAAAACTGTTCTTATCTTGGCTAAAGTCTTCGTTATGTCTTTTGGCTCCAATAAACTCTATTCGATCCACGGTAAGGGAGAATCCAGTTCCTAATGAGCCATCCTTTCTTTTGTATTCTTTTGTGGTAAGCTCTCCAGAAATCAGAACTAATTTGCCTTTGAGAAGGTATTGGTGAAGTGCATCAGCCTTTGGTCCCCAAAGGCTGCAATCGATCCATAAGGTTTTTTGATGCTTTCCATAGCCTGCTTCACTTGCTAGGCGGAAATTGGATACACTTGTTCCAGATGCATTTGATAAATGAGCATCATTTGCGAGTCGGCCAGTTGCAGTAAACGTATTCACGGTCGATTCTCCATTTTCTCCAAATAAAATATCTTTTTTTCGGTGCTACTTCGTCCATTAACACATTATACCTATTTTTTAGCAAAGATTCTGAAATAAAAGCTAGTTATGAACGTTAAATCGAGTTGGCGATAAATATGGCAGTTTGTTCGCCGTAAGGTCGGATAGGCCTAATTATTTTTTCGCTCCCAGGTGGATTCAACTTTGTACTCATCTGGGTTACTCGTTGAGGGTGCATCTCCTCCTAGGGTAAAGCTCTTTGTTTTTGAGTCAAAACTCTTAACGATGCTTAGTTCAAGGTGATCATTTTCGTTATACCAAGCTAGATAACACTTCGTTTCAATTTGTAGCAGCACTGCATGGGTGTAGTTTCTCAGGCCTGTTGCGAAATCATCATTTTCTGAAGCCATGGTTGAATCAATCGAGAAAGAATATGATTTTAGAGGGTTATAATCTTCAAAGAAAAAGCTTGAGACTTCTTGCTCTTTTTTGAATGACACATTACAGTTTCCCTTGTACTCACTATTGACGAATAATGAAGCATGATATGTTTTCTGGTCAAGGTGTATTTTTTTGCAGTCGAAGTCAGATGCTAAACCAGAAAAACTGCTTAAAAATAAAATGAGTGAAAAGAAGATTTTCATATTTTTTACCTCTGTTTTTAAAATCCATAACCTTGGCATCACATGTCACTGTTAGCATAAAGATCTTGATTTAGCAATCAATGTACGGGGGTAAAATACCTGTGTCGACTAGCTTGTATAGCTACGAAAGGTCTAATTTTTCAATCAGGGAGCCTTAATGGACTGTCTAATGAAACAGCATAAGAACCAACTGAGAGCAAGAGAAAAACTAAATAGAACTTGTTGCAGGCTCGAAAACGGCTGATTTTGTAGTCTTTAAGGATTTATGGGAATGTTTGACCATATTCAATTGTTTCTGCGTCTTCGTAAACTGTTTTAGTGCTTTATCAAGATAAATGGTCACTTCATCAACATATCCATCAGCCGAAGCACACCACACTCGATTTAGATAACGCTCTCCACATGCGAATTCACTCATGATATTTGCATATGACTGTAGGTCATAAACATAGGCAATTGTTTTTCTTTGTTCGATAAAAAGATCTAGATCAGCTAACATGGTGTCATCAATCTGTTTAGGCACAGAGTAAATAGAAATCAGTGGTAAACTGGTTTTTAGCTCATCAATTGCTTTAATGATTCTGCTCAAAGATTTTTCGACCGTGATCATGTTGTTGATATCAAGAGCTAATTTATTGGCAGATTTTTGTTTGTTAAGGTGCACCAAGACTACCCCTACAGATCCCATCAGGATAGCAATAGCATATAGATTCCAGTTAACTTCGCTTGTGTGGATGACAGATAAATATGAGCCTAAAAGAAAGGCAAGTGAGATTAATGTTAGACCTATTGATTTCACGAAAGACTCCTTCCAAGTTTACAGTCCAGAGACCACCATATTCAGTGCAAAGGCGACACCTACAAGCGCCTCTCCAACAATCATTCCAGCAGCAATAGGTATGCCAACCTGTTGGCTAAAGTTCTCGCCTTTTAATTTATCTACTCCAAGACGAATGAGGGTTCCAAGGCTGTAACTCAGAACGATATTAAATGGCATGTAAAAGCCGAGGCCTACCAAGATCCCTAAACCACCGATTCCACTCGCGCTCAAGATAGCTCCTAGCCCCGCACCACCTAAATACTTTCCCATGGGTATATCCCCGCCTAAAATACCAGATATCATACTGGCTAAAGCTTGCCCTTGAGGAGCAGGAAGCTTTTCTGAACCTAGGCCGTATGCTTTATGGAGGATGAAGATGAGAGCCATAACTAATATTGGGCCGAGCCATGAGCCGCACATTTGCGCGATTTGCTGCTTTCTTGGGCTTGCACCTACAATATAGCCAGATTTGAGATCAAGCATAAGGTCAGTGGCCTGAGCCATGGCAACACAGGTGGCTGCTCCTACCATGATTGCTGCCATGATCGCATGACGATCTCCCAATCCGCTTGCAGCAAAAATCAAAATGGTGACTGCAATAAGCGTCATACCACTAAGGGGAGACCAATTGGTTCGGCCTATACACTCGGATAAAATAACCCCAGAAACCCAGATCCATAGAGTTCCAAGAACTGCCATGAGACACCCGCGGGCTACTCCCATAGTGGGAACCGAAAAAACAGCAATTCCAAACAATAATATGCTTGCTCCAATAATAGAGCTATAGAGGACATGAATCGGTAACTCTTCTTCAGCCGAAGTTGAATTTAATTTTCCTGCTGTATGCATGGTTTTTATTGCACTGATGACTAATGGAAGGGCAATGATGATTCCACTAATAGCCCCTCCAATGAGCATTCCAATGCCTACAGGCCGAAAAACTTGAACCCTTAACGCATTTGGGTCAACGGTAGGTAGAAGACCCTGGTATGATAAAATTGGCGCAAGAAACAAGTAGCAAACAAAGCCACCGATCACGAAAAAAACGCCCCCTTTCCCTGCAATGAAGGCTACTCCGATGGTTAAGAGTGAGAAGTATAAACTAATGTTTAAATATGGTGCTGCTCCCAGCATCTCCCCCAGGTGGATATCATGAATATGACTCATTTGAGCAAGCACATGAACCATTCCGCTTATGAAAACACCCATCAATAAGTACGACGATTTTTTTATTCCAGCACCTGGTGACTTTAGTATGGTGGCAACCGCAATTCCCCCAGGGTAAGGTAGCCTTTCAAAGTCAATCATCTGTTTTCTAAGTGGAATGATAAATGCTATTCCCAAAATCCCACCTGCAATGCATCCGAACACCATTAGGTATGGGTTGAAGTCAGACTGCCCCAAGATAAACAATGCGGGAACCGAAAACATCATACCGGCAGAAGCCCCATTGACTGAGCTTGCAACGGTTTGATTGATGTTGTTTTCGATGATACTGGTTCGTTTCAGAACGCCTCTTAAAATCCCGAAGCCTAGAATGGCTGCAAGTTCAGATCCTTCTATTGAAAAACCCAATATAAGGCTAGCATAGCCTATACTTAAGGTAATGATGCTTCCAAGTAAGTATCCAACTAAAATTGCAGGTACGGTCAGCTCTGGGTATGGACCCTTGCGAATGACCTCCTGTTGCGAATCTACGTCTTGGATTGCCATAAATTATTATTCCTTATTGCGCTGAAACTAAGGCTAGTCCCTCAATAAATCTAGCTGCTAAGTGTGGATTTTTTGCACCAAAAAACCCATAGAATGCGAGTATTCACAAGGTAGGCTATCCAAGCTTAGCTAAAAAGTCATCAATCTTTTTTTTTGGTGCGCCCTTTTAATTTGGCAAATGTTATCCACCTATAAAAAGGCGGATTGCTAGATTAAGTGCAGAAGAAAAATTTTCATCGCTTCGCAGGGCGACTTTAGATAACCTGTGATA
>JABSRF010000127.1 GCA_013215275.1 Oligoflexales bacterium
AGTGCGCAATCACAGGCCAGAACTGTACTAAAATTAACCATCAATGGGTAGGACATTTATTTGGAGTTACCTTAGGTCAACTAAACGTCGATGAATGTGGACGGTTATAGGCAGCTTTTTGGCAGAAAAGCTAGATGTTGTAACTAATGCCAACAGACGTATAGGTGTCCCAAACTCCTTCAGCTTTTTCCTGCTCAGGAGTGCTTTGCTTTAAGCCTGGGGATAAGGATAGAGATAACTTGAGTGAAAAATTACGGTTGAGCCTAACACCTAGCCCGATCCCACCATTGGGAACCGGGTCAAACGATGCTTTTGTATACTTTGTTTCATTTTCTGTGGTTGTAACTAGTTGATAATCTTTCTTTACCGCTCCAATCTGTAGGTACGGGACAAATAGCCTTCCGTAGTAGAGTATGATGGTGAAGTCGAGAGAATTGGAAAACACGTGGGTTTCTTCTTCTTTGTACTCATAAACTTTTGGATCTGTGTTGCTTACCGCAAAGTGTCCGCGGCTCTGATTCACCGCCTGCCTGTGGGTAAGCCCAATGCGAAAGTAAGTTCCAAGGTCGAAGGCAATGGAGGCACTACCAGACCGAGAGTTTTGAGAGGTGAGAAGGAAGTTATTTTCGCTTAGGGAGCTTTGTAGGGTAAAGTGAATGCCTGCAGGCGCCGGATCAGAATTGCCTAAAAAACCTATTATGATAGAGGAGAAGATGCTGTAATAAAGAAGCTTTGCCAATATGGAGTGGCGATTTAACATTCTGTGGTCCTTCGAAGTGTCTCTGAATAATGGCATAGTTTCTTAAGATTATAACATGAAGTGAGGAGCGTAATGAATTCTGGCAAGGGAGAGCTAGGATATCGTCCAGGGGTCGTGGCAGTATTCATCAATGATGAAGGCAAGCTTTTGGTAGGGAGGCGCTCAGGTATGGATGCTTGGCAATTCCCTCAAGGTGGTGTGGATTTGGGTGAGAGCTTTGAAGAAGCGCTCTTTCGAGAAGCCTTGGAGGAAATTGGGAGCAAAGAATTCAAGATTATCCGAAAGTCTGGGAGCTTAATAAGTTATGACTTTCCAGAGGGGATGGCAGGTAAAATGGCAGAGTCCTATTGTGGTCAAAAGCAGGCCTGGTATCTGTGTAAATTTGAACAAGGTCAAGGCCCCGACTTGGACAATGCAGTTGATGAAGAGTTTGATGCTGTTGCTTGGGTGGATCCAGCAGAAGCCTTGGCAGGAATTATAGATTGGAAGAAATCTGCTTATGTAGCAGGGCTTCGGCAACTTGGCTTGACGGAAAAGGATTGAGATGCCACGACTATCCGTGCTCAATATGTTGATTGGGTTTTCACTCATATTCTTCGCAGCTGCAGGAGGCCCTTTTTTGGCCTTTGATGCTACTGATGCATTTATTCATGACCCCTCTATCATGGACAGCTGGCTATTTACCTTACTGACCAGTGCTCATGGCCATACCAACCTTTTTGGAATGCTGCATGTCTTATTCGCGTTTAGTATGCCGTATTCTCTTCTTAATGTGCGTCTTAAAAAGCTGCAAACCATAGGCATTGGCATGGGAAGTTTTGGGATGAGTGTGCTCATGATCTTGCGGGCTAATCTAGGCCCGGTTGCTGGTTACGACCTTTTAGGGGTTTTTACTGGAGTTTGTCTATCGGCTGCTTTGGCAGCTATTGGACTTCATTGTTATGGGCTAGCTATGAAGTGGTTACGCCTATGAAAAAGGTACGGATAGTCAGCCTAGTCCCAAGTCTGAGTGAGTTAGTCTGGGATCTTGGCTTAGGAGACAAGCTAGTCGGCTGTACCAATTTTTGTATCGCTCCGAGAGAGCTACAAAAAAAAGCAAAAATTGTAGGTGGCACCAAAGACCCCGATTTGGCTTTAATTACTGACCTTAACCCTAGCCATATTCTGGTGAATGAAGAAGAAAACAGGCTTGAAGATGCCCTTAAACTGAAAGAGCTTGCAAAGGTCGTGGAAACGTTTCCACGTTCTGCTGAAGATGTCCCCCAGATGATTCAACAAATTAGCATAGAGTTTGGAGTTGCAGAGAAGGGCCAGCTGTTAGCTGATAAGATCAAGGCAGCGATCTCTGAGCTAAAAAAAATGAGTGCAGGAAAAGAAAAAATAAAGTTTGCCTACTTCATTTGGAATAGGCCTTGGATGCTTGCATCCTCTGATACCTATATCAGTCGCATGCTCGCTTTAGCTGGATTCGAAAATATTGCAGATGGCTCAGAGCGCTATCCTCAGGTTAAGCTAGAGGACCTTGAAAAGAAAAATCCCAATATCCTCTTTTTTTCTAGTGAGCCGTGGCCTTTTAGAAAGCGAGATGGAATGCAGTTAAGGGATGAGTGGCCATCTCACCCTCCTATTCACTTGATTGATGGAAAGCTAATGTCTTGGTATGGCTCAACGACTTTAGAGGCTCTGACGCAATTAAAAAGTTATCTCCGGGATCAGGAAAATCACCTCATTAACCCGATGGAACTACGATAGGAGCAATGATGGATTTAAGCCTCTACTTTGACTGGGGTTTTAGTCTTCTTACCCTAACTGCATTAGAGCTTGTGCTTGGGATCGATAATATCATTCTGCTTAGCTTGCTCGTAGAGACTTTACCCAAGGAGCAACAGAGCAAAGCAAGGTTTGTTGGGCTCAGCTTAGCAGTTTTGTTTAGGGTTTTGTTACTGATGATGATCACGGTCATCATTAAGCTAAAGGAGCCCATCTTTTCAATTGGGAATCACCCTTTCTCATGGCGCGATTTGATCCTATTAGGGGGAGGGCTTTTTTTACTTGCTAAGGCCACCACTGAAATTTTTAAGTTTGTAGAAGCCAAAGAAGAAGGGCACAAGCAGAGTGCACCAGCCTCTTCAAGTCAGTTTGCCATGGTGATCGTCCAGGTGATTCTCTTTGATATGATCTTCTCTTTGGACTCGGTTCTAACGGCTGTAGGGCTGGCAAAAGAAATCAATATTATGGTCATTGCAGTCTTACTCGCTGCAATTTTAATGGTGATTTTTGCAAAGGCTATTGGTGAGTTTGTGGAAGCTAACCCAGCTATCAAAATGTTAGCGCTCTCTTTTCTGGCTATGATTGGGGTGCTTTTGATTGCAGAGGGTTGGGGCAGCCATTTTGATAGAGGCTATGTGTACTTCTCCATGGCATTTTCTTTAGGAATAGAGCTTCTCAATAAAAGGCGACGGCGTCAATCTCAAGACGGTGCTTAATCATTGTCTGGCTTAGTGAGTAGTTTGTTTTGAGACCGCTCACACTCTGCGCTGCCTTTTTTCGAGTAGCGGAGGTTTTGTGGGATGTCAGACTCCAAGAAAGTTCCCGAAGGAATGAAGTGATTGAAATCAAGGTCTTCATGAGATTGATAGATATAAGCATCCCCTATAAGTGCGATTTGATCGCTTAGGTTTTTTGAATACAATGCAACCCCCTCTCTTTTGTACTCGAGTGGGTGTCCTTCAACACGGTCAATCTCCTGAATCATGGTTTGGCTGGTGATAAGGTAAATTTCTCCATAAATTTTAGCATTTTGAAATTTCCCGGAAATGAGGCATGGGTAGCCACCTTCGTGAAAAAAGAGTTTGTAGGGCCCTTGGATATAACCTTCGGAAATAAACTGAGCACCTTTCAAAAGGAAAGACAAAGAAAAACCTCGCTTGAGCGATCCATAAATGAATAGGAATTTTTTCATCTTTTACTCCTTTAATAAAAAATAAAGATTAGCCGAATGGGATCATACAATGATGCAAACAGCAGGATTTTCGATGTTTCAGAGTAGGCAAAAAATTCTTAGGTTTTTTTCTCGTTCCTTTATTTTATTTACTTTCTTCCCATCTTTCCACATCTTTGCACAAGGGAGCGCAAAGGCACCGGCAAAGTGGTATACCCATTGGAATGGAAAGCGAAAAAGTCCAACAGATCCAAAGCAGCTCAGGCCAAGTGTTCATGTTGCGGAAGATGCGGCAGATGCTTTATGGGAGCTTAGCGCCCAGTATGAAGGGAAAACCCCAACATCGGAAAATGGGGTTCCGGGATTTTCTCGGATTCCGATGAGCAATAAGCTTTTCTTTTCGAGGCTGCTTGAAAGTGGCACCCGAGTAAAAATAGAAAAAATTTTAGCGGCTTCTTACATTCACTATTATGGAGTCACTTTGGAGGGAGATGCAGAAAATACGATCTATTGGGTTGCCGGTGCATACCTAAAGAGGATTCCAGGAAGCAGTTCCCCAGCAAACACTAACCTAACAGGGCCTTAATTTAGGCATTCTTTTCGATGCTTTTTGCCAGTTTATCAGGTTCATTTTGGCCACTCGTTCGGTTTCATGAATGGCATTTTCTATTCTTTTTATTTCTTTACGGTAATCTTCTCTCTTCACTCCCTTTGGGACTAAAACAGGTGGGCCGAAATGATAGATGATTTTGGAAAAAGGTTTGGGAATCCGAGTCTTGTCCCATGCCTTTGAAAAAATCCAAGGATTCTTGGCGACGGCAGCGACTGGTAAAACAGCAGCTCCTGTATTCGAGGCTGTGATCATGACGCCATATTTACACCGGTGCCTAGGGCCTCTAGGGCCATCTACGGCAAAAGCTGCGGACAAGCCTTGGGCCATCTTATCTTCAAGGGTTTCCCTTGCTTCCTGAGCACCTCTAGAAGAGCTACCTCGTGCCGTTTCAAAGCCAAGTTTCCGGCTAAAATAGTCCACATACTCTCCATCTTGGGAGCGAGAAACCATAATGCAATAAGGGTACCCCTTTTGCCCAAGGATATTTGCTAGGATGTTCTCATGCCAACAGCCCAAGCAAAAGGTCCCTTTAGGGTGGAGTTTTTTGGCAGTCTCGTAATTCTCTAATCCTGTGTAACGAAAGCGGTAGCTGGCATGAAGCAAACGAACAATCGCATAAAAAAGGTAACACAGGAGCTTGTTTTTCACGGCCATCTTTATCCTGGTAGGTCTTTCTCGTGGGCTTACTGCGGTAAGGTCAAAATTTCTACTTCGCCACTGCTACGGATTGCAATGGTATGCTCAAACTGTGCAGATAACTTCCCATCCACGGTTACTGCAGTCCACTCATCTTTTAAGACTTTGCATTTCCAACTTTTTTCGTTGATCATCGGCTCTATGGTAAAAACCATCCCCTTACTCAGGCGAATGCCTCTACCTTGTTTTCCGTAATGAGGGACCTGAGGGTCTTCATGAAAAGTTTTGCCAATGCCATGACCAACAAAGTCTCTCACGACTCCATACCCCAAGGATTCTGCATAGGTCTGAATGGCATGCCCAATGTCTCCGATTCTGCAGCCATCTTTTACAGCAGCAATACCGAGGTCGAGGCAGGTCTTTGCACATTCAGTGAGTTTTCTAGCATTTTCTGGAACTTTTTTACCGACGAGGTAGGTTCTTGAGCTATCTCCATGATAACCAGCAACAATGGGAGTCACATCCACGTTGATGATATCACCTTCTTTCAGAACTTGAGACTTGCTTGGAATTCCGTGGCATACGACTTGATTAACTGAGGTACAAACTGATTTTGGAAAGCCTCGATAGTTCAAAGGAGCTGGGGTTCCACCCTGTTTGAGGGTATGCTCATGAACTAAAACATTAATGTCTTCGGTCGATATTCCTGGTTTAATAAAGTCTTTAACTAATTCAAGGAGTTCAAATGCTAGATGACCAGCAGGTCTCATTGCATCAATCTCTTTATCGGTCTTTAATACGATCAAAAAAATTCTCCACTTAAGGAATTGACGAGATTATGTCCATTTTACAATATGATCTTCCTAAACCAGTCTGGGTCACGGACATCAATATCTTTAAAATTTTTATTACTTGCGATATGTAGGCAAGCTTTGTGCTGCATAATTACGGTCACAGGTTCTAATGAATATAGATGAGAATGGATATTTTGCAACTTATAGAAATCTGGTTTAGCTTTTGTCAATGAAATTGCGTACTCTTCGAGGTTCTGGTCCAGTTTTTGTGTTCCAAGATTCCAAAAAGGGAACTGGGACTGTTGTGAGCTATGAAAGTGATTAAGAAAATTCATCTCGGGCCAAGGAAGATAAATACCAGTAACCACACCGTCCACCTTAGCACCTACCCCTGATTTATTTGAAAGATACTGGACATTGATCCCAACTGCCATATAGCTATCAGCAAGAACTTTTTCTAAAAGGTCGGGGTTTTCTCGGTTAGAAACTAGGTTTAGCTTGAGGGGTTCCTTGTTTAAATCAAGTCGTACTTTGTCTCCTTGTGGTCTGATGTAACCTAGTTTTGCCAACTCCTTTGACGAAGCTTCCAAATCAAAAGGCCTTACCAGTACTTTAGCTTGGTAACCAGGATGGTTACGAGGAATCAGTGATGATTGTAGCTCACCAGCAAAACCAGCACCTGCTCGGAGGAGGCTTCCCCTCGGAGTTAAACCGGTCAATATATAGCGAAACTTGGCATCTTTTAACTGCTTTTGGTCTAAATTCCATGTAATCGCTGTGACAAAGGGAGTGCTCACAGGGTTCGGGCAATAAGCTTTTTTGTCTGGAGGTCTTTTATCCGGGTCGACTGAAAAGCTATCAGGCATCTCAAAGATAAGGTTGTTTTTATTCTGTCTGTTTTTCAGTGCTTTCTTGTCAGAGGCAAAGAATAGGGGGCGGCGATATACTCGGTAACCCTTGGTTGGTTCTAGCAAGATCCCATCTTTTTCGACAATTGGCCGGTATATTCCTGCGCACTCATAGTTGAACTGTTTGTGCTCAGTGGTTTGACCTACTTTCTTATGGCGCCAAAGCGATATGCCATTGAGGATATAAGGCCCAAATACAGGATCTTTTTTCCAGGTGATACTGACACTACTGCTGCTGGTTGCAAGGTAATAGGGTGGTAGCTCCCACAGGCCTGCACCTTTTATCTTCACTATTGAGCGAATCTGCTTGTCAATAAACTCCTTAAGGTCATGGGGGGTCACCGGCTGACCGTCCCACCAGTAAATTCCTGATCTTAGGTGGTAAGTCCAAGTTAGGCCATTTGTTTGCTTTTTACTCGTAACTTGGTGAAAAATCAGGCCTTCGGAAACCTGTTTGCTTAAGTTTAACCTCGACACAGGTGGGCATATTAGGCGTCCAAGGACGGGCTCATCTCCAAGCCACATAGGTGGAGCGTTGCGGTCTACCTCTAGGATTGGCCAGCCAACAATTGCCACTTGAGATGCAAAAAGGGACGAACTTGGATGCAAATAGCCTAAAAAATAACTTAGTATGATTAAGCAAGTAATCCCATGGAAGGGACAGCGAGGTAGGCTCATTGATGATGACCTTTCTGCAATCAAGCACTGGTTCGGGCAAATAAAACTAAAAAAGATGAGAGAGTATTAAGCAATGGCGCCAAAGTCTCCTTCAAATCTTTATCCTATCACGATAATAGGTGCTGGGATCACGGGCTTGTCAACAGCATATCATCTCCACAAGCTAGGGATAGGGCCTGCTAAGGTTTACCATACATCTTCGAATCAAGCTTTAAGCAAGGAGGTTCCAGCTTATGTTACGGGAGGATGTTGGGATAATTTCACCCGGATATCTCATGTTAGAGGTGGTAGCTCAGCAGCATTGTTCTGGGGGTTTGGAGATCAGGCTTTTGAGGAACTTAAATATTTCTGCATGCAGCACAAGCTTCCATGGAGTCAAGGGCCTCGCTTAAGGCTAATTTGCAGTAAGGAAGAGCTATGTGAAGCTTCTCAGGCTATCAAAGAACTCAATCAGTTTGGATTTTCACAGGCTTGCTTTTGGAGTCGTGACCAAACCAAGAACTTCGGTGCTAGAGTCCTAGAAGTACAAGAGGATAGTCAAAAAGCAGCGATCACAGATGCCAAGAAGATTCTAGGCTTGCTACAGAAGCATATCGTTTCTCAAGGGACCCGTTGCTATGATTCAGAAGTATTGAGTATAAATGAGGATTCTAAGGGTCTTCAAATACGCTTGCCTGAATCTAAAGTCGATCACAGCGAGATGCTAGTGTTTGCTTGCCACCATCAAATAGGAGACCTGCTCCCAGACCTACGGGAGGCTATTATCCCAGTTGCGGACCAATGGTCTCGGTTTTCTACGGACCGTAAGGTTTTGCCACCCGTACTTCAGGGGCAGGCAGCCTTTATCAGTGCTCACCATGGTTATGAATGGAGTCTTTCACTTGGAGATGGAAGTTTATTGGGAGGGGGTTGCCGTTATCTTCGCAAGCATGCAGGCATAGGCGATCATGCAGCTGTGTTTGATCCTAAGATTGAGTTGAAAAACTCCCAGCAATTTGAGTCGTGGTTTCAGCAGCCAAAGATAAGAGCTGCTGGAAAAGGGCAGAGTGGGAGTGAGATTTATCCATGTGATGAAACCCCTCTCATCGGTCCCATGTTTGGTACGGACCGGATGGTTATTGCGACGGGATTTATGCATTTAGGCTTGAGTTACGGCTTTTTTGCAGGTAAATGCTTGGCAGAGCTAATCCATAGTGGACAGTGCGAATCGCTTCCCCGTCTCTTCTGGCCAGAGCGTTTAAGAAGTTTGTGAGCTTAAGGAATATCAATATGGTTTTGAAAAAAAGCGAAAGTCCGGGTGCTTACCTATGTAAGTGTCCAAGCTGTGAAAAACAAATGGTTTACGACTCTAGCAATCCATACAGACCATTTTGTAGTAAAGTATGCAAAACAGAGGACTTGGCCTCCTGGGCTCAGGAGGAGTACCGGGTAAAGGGAGCTTCTCTTTCACCTGATGATGGGCTGTACTCTCAAGGAGAGCCAGAGGAAGACTAAGTTTGGTATTCGGTCGGATCTGGAATATTCGCATTTTCAAATGCTTCTTTCCGGCTCGTGCATGCTCCACACTCTCCACAATGAACAGTGCCTCCTGCATAGCAAGTCCAAGTTTCCTTGAATGGAACGTTCAACTTTTCTCCGAGTACACAGATATCGGATTTTAGGAAATGTGTGAACGGAGCGTATAGTTTAATTCGTTCAAAGGTACCGTGATACGCCACAAGTGACATGCTAGCAACCCACTCTGGCCTCGTATCAGGATAAGTTCCGTGATCATCGGCATGGTTAGCGATCGCAATTCTTTGTGCTTTTATGCTTTCAGCGTATCCTATAGCAATACTCAGCATGATTGTGTTTCTACCAGGAACCACAGTTTGCTTCATACTGGCTTCTGAATAGTGGCCTAAAGGTAGGTCATTTCCGGATTTTAGCAAATCCGAGTTGAACAACTTATTTACGAAAGGCAGCTCAATATCAATAAAGGGCACTGAATTTTGTGCACAAATAGCTTTTGCCTTCTGCCTTTCAGTCTCGTTATGCTTTGACCCATATTGGAAGTTTAAGCAGTGAACCTCATCTCCTTCAGAGAGAAGTTTGTATAGAAGAACCGAAGAGTCAAGCCCCCCACTGTAGCTTAAGACAGTCTTATTCCTCACTTTATTTCTCCTACAAATACAGGGCTCAGTTAACGTTTTACCCTACAAAATGCCTACTTGTTGAAGCTCATGCTTTTATGCTAGGATCCGCTTTTAAGCAAGCGGTGATTTATTTTATGCGCAAAATTATTAGAAATTTTCTCTCCTTAAAATCGCAAATTTGGCATCGTAAGGATCCAAAATCAGTGGAAACCCCAGGTGATTTTGTATACCGGGTAACCCCAAGAGGGAATCCCCTGATTTTGATTAATTCGTCCAAAACGCCTTTCTCTCGCAAGCCAAAAGCGTAAGTGCGCCCATCATAAGTGACCGATATTTTAGTTTCAATATTACAGCAGGTTACGCACTATCTAAGACTTCCAGTGTTGACGGTC
>JABSRF010000128.1 GCA_013215275.1 Oligoflexales bacterium
TTATAGCATTCAATAACAAGTTTTAGTTTTACTTATACAAAGCTATTTTTGGTCTGGACAGTGGGGTCCACTTCACAATATGCCTACTCAATTCCCCTCTAAACTATGCTAGCATCTTAAGGTGGAGATCCTAAAAGCATAAAGCCATGATGTGCCTATGAGTCAAGCTGATAACAACAAGGAAGTCTAATCCAATCGCGTTTTAGTGCTCACGAAAGAAGGAGTGCATCGCGAAAATATTAGTAAAAATTTAAAAAAGGGTGGCTTCACCTGTGACTTTATCAGCAATTACCGCAATGCATCACAGGTGATTAATCACACAAAGCCAGGGGTGCTGCTCCACGATTGGGATTCATTCGACACCGATCAAAATTGCTTGTTCCAACAAATGATTGCTAAGATGATAAGCCTCACTCATCTTTGCAGGATAACTTATGCAAAGAAAATCAGTAGCACTATTTTTGCAACTGCCTATGATACCGGGATCGACTGTGTCATAACCCTCACCAACCTGCAACTAAATATCGTCGAATAAATTAGAATGGCTAGGTCGGCAATTTCGAACATCAACAAGCTGCAAAAACTAACACGTTTGATCCACAGCAACCAACATGAGTACTCTCAAAGTGAGATTGATCAAACCGTTTCGGAAGCTTATTCGCAGTACCCCCATGATAGCATCGTGAAATTGGAGTTTGGCAATCTGTGTTTTAGAAACAATAAGCTCAATAAGGCGTTAACCTTGGGTGACGAACTCCTTAACCAGGATCAAAACAACGTGAGAGCCATGAACCTAATTTCAAGGGTTTACATGAAGCAAAACAAGCACGAGGAAGCTCTCGAAGTGCTTGAAAATGCCGACATTCTGTCTCCTAAAAATATCAGCAGACTACTTGAGTTGGGTGATATCTGCATTCAGACCAATCAAAGCTCTAAGGCAAGAGGATATTATGAAGAAGCGTACCAGAGTGCACCAGAAGATCCAGATACCATCGAAGCCTTAGGAAAACTTGAAATCAATGAAGGCAATCAAAATGCTGCCTTGGGAATCTTCAAAAAAACCATGTCGGAAGAAGAGGTTGCTGGCTTTCTAAATAATGCAGGAATTAGGGCGGTGAGAAAGCAGAACCATAAGGAAGCATTGAAGCTCTATGAGCTTGCAATCAATTCACTTAAGACTAACAAATACGTCTCTCAGCTTTACTTCAATATGGCACTGGCAGAAAGACGCCTAAAAAACTACCCAGCCTGTAAAGAGTATTTAGAGAAGTCCCTCGAACATAAGCCTGACTTTGCGAAAGCAAGCAAGCAGCTCAAGGAAGTAGAGAAACTGCTTAGGAAAAAGTCTGCGTAGGGCTTAAACTCTTAGAATGTTAGCCCCTTCAAGCACTAACAAATATCCACCGTAGTGTATTCACCCATCACTTTGGAATGCGTGAAAACGAGATCGTTTACTTTCCGATGGGCCCAATTCCTGTCAATTCAATGAGTGGCTTACCATGTTCCTTCGCTAACTCTAGATCACAGTTAAACTTAATATGCCAATCATTGTACTCTTGCTCATCAACTAAGGTGAGTTCAATCAATAAGCTTTTCCCATCTTCGCTTGCTCCTATGCTCGTATTTTTAGGGCTGCGAGCCCTAGGATCAATAATGATTCGCTCATGCTCTTCGTAATATGGCTTCGTCATTTCCTTTAGCGAGTCTTCGCTCCACTGTGTTCCAGACTCAGGCACATAAAGCAGCTCTATACAGCGCTCATAATGCTCATAAGCAAGGGCACGCAAGAAATGGAAAACAGCGTTCCTAATCATGACAGAGAACGCTTTTTCATTTTTCGTGATATCTAACACATCATCTTGAATATTCTCTTCAAGCTGCATTGGAGTCCATGTTGGGTCTTTTAGCCTTTCCCACTCATCCACCAAGCTGGAGTCAGTGGTCTTAATGATCGTCTCAAAATAAGCGATCATATCGTCAACCTCATCGTTCTTAAGGTCAAAAGGAACCGTTTGCATCAAGACCTTGTACACACTCGATAAGTAGCGGAGAAGTAAGCCTTCTACTCGTTCGAGTCCATAACCCTTAATATACTCACCAAAAGATTGATACGTTTCAAACATTTCTCGAGCAATAGATTTTGGACGAATATTCTCTTGCCCAACCCAGGGATGCTTAGCAGAAAACTGATTAAACTCCTGATAGATAAATTCCTTATGAGGCTTAGGATACTCAAGCTCATCAAGGATATTCATCCGTTCATCATAATCAAGCCCCTCAGCTTTAAGCTCGTTAACTTTCTCCCTTTTGATCTTATCAAGTTGCCTATGTAGAATCAGGGTCGGATTTTCAATGATGGATTCCGTTAACGTGAGCATCTTAAGTGCATAATCTTCTGCCATAGGGTCAAGGAATGGAAGGGTATCCAAAAGAAATAATGACAGGGTGTGGTTCAATGAAAAATCATCCTGAAGGTCAACATTAACCCTTATATTGGTATCCTGCCTCTCTTCTTTAGGAATAAACTCTACAATTTGCCTATCCACAAGAGATCGAAACAACTGAAATGCCCGCTTACGCAAATGAACCTTAGATTTATCCGACTCATGGCAACCGCGGATCAACTGCTTCATAGCCTTGCAACCATGCTCACTGCGACTCAAAACATTAAGAAGCATCGCATGAGATACTTGAAACGATGAATTAAGCTTTTCGGGGGGAGACTCAATCATTTTTTCAAAAGTTTCTCCACTCCAATGCACATACCCTTTGTCAGGTGGTTTTACTTTAACCATCTTCTTTTTTGCCTTAGGGTTGAGCTGAGCTTTCAATTCCATCTTTTTGTTTTCAATCACATGCACTGGTGCTTGAGCAATCACAGTTCCTTGTGAGTCAAAGCCTTTCCTTCCAGCTCTTCCACTAATCTGGTGGAAGTCACGAATACTTAGGAGGGTGGTTTTTTCACCATTGAATTTGCAAAGCTTTGTAAACAAAACGGTGCGAATGGGAACATTAACGCCGACACCGAGGGTGTCCGTACCACAGATAAGCTTGAGCATTCCCTTTTGAGCGAGCCTCTCGACCAAGACTCGATACTTTGGCAAAAGGCCAGCATGATGAATTCCGACACCATGCTTGAGCAATTTTTTTATTTCCTTACCGTAGGGACTAGAAAACTGAGTATCTTTGATCTCTTCATTGATAAGGGCTTTTTCTTCCTTAGAACAGAAATTAATGCTTAAAAACGCTTGAGCATTTTGTGCTGCTTCCCTTTGGGTAAAGTTAACAATATAGATGGGAGCTTTCCCAGCAGCTAATAAGTCTTCAACGGTCTTATCTAGGGAGGTTTCTTTATAATCAAACTCAAGGGGAACAGGCCTTTGCCCCGATTTTACCACATGGGTAGGAATGCCAGTAAGCTTGTTCAATGCACCTTCAAAAAACTCAGTGTCACCCATGGTTGCTGACATGAGAAGAAATCGGCTGTGGGGTAAGGTCAGAAGGGGAACTTGCCAGGCAACCCCTCGATCTCGGTCTGAGTAATAGTGAAACTCATCCATGATCACATCGTCCACGGGAGTTCGATCTCCATCCCGCAAAGCCATATTCATAAGAATCTCTGCAGTACAGCAAATGATTGGTGCTTCGCTGTTTACGGATGCATCCCCAGTGATCATCCCAACCTGATCAGGACCGAACTCTTTACATAGAGAAAGAAACTTTTCATTCACCAGCGCTTTGATGGGACAAGTGTAGAAAGAGCGCCTCCCGTTTGCAAGAGAATGGAAATGCAGCGCAGCAGCGACCAATGACTTTCCTGATCCTGTTGGGGTATTAAGGGTCACGTTGTCACCTGCATAAATCTGCAAGATAGCTTCCTCTTGAGCAGGGTATAGATTTAAACCTATCTCTGAAACATAAGATAAAAAGTGATCTAAGGCCTCCTCACTCTCCATCTGAAAGTCATGGTCTTTGAGCCTTTTGAGAAGAGGGTGATCCTCTTTAGTTTGCAATGTTGCTGATTTTCCTTGATCCATACCTTAAACACCTTAAGCTTAAACCTAAACACTCACTATGCAGTTCTACCCGGTTTAGCTGGAAGGGAAAACAGTAAATTAGGCAGCCATCACTAGGCTAAGCACATGCTATCAGCTCTGAATCACGAAGGCTTTCGACCTACATAACGTTCTGTTATTTTGAGCTTTTCTTTGGCTTTATCATAATCTGGTTGCATCTTAAGGCTTTCGTTAAGAAGTTTATGAGCCTCCTGTAAATGCTCAAAAGTCTTCAGATTAATATGAGCTATAGCCATATTGTAGAGGATGCGGTAAAGCTCTTTTGAACCAGGAATAAGTTTGACCGCCTTTTTGTACTCATCGATAGCATCAGGAAACTCTCCAGCTTTAGAATAGAGCACCCCCTTGTTGTTGAAGTGGCGCACAAGCTCCTTGGGAGTCGAGGTTTGGCGGCAAAAGTCCTGAGCATGCTCAAGGTATCCGGCCTCTGAGAGTTTATCATAAACGTCGTACTTCAGATCTTCATTTTCAGGGTTTAGTTTTATCAACTCAGAAAATTTTCCAATGCTCTTTTCAGGCATCTTCAACTTAAGGTAGAGATTTGCCATATCATTGACACGCTCAATATTGCCTGGAGCTGCTTGATCAGCCATCTCATAGCATTTCTGGGCTTCTTTTAGGTTGCCAGTCTGCAGGTATATTTTTGCCAATTCGTTGTGATAGGCCATATTGCTGGGATCTGAGGCGATCAAATTTTTTAGCAAGTCAATAGCCGCTCCTACCTTCCCTGCAGCTTCATAAATCTGAGAGCTGAAAAATTTACCCTTGTCTCCAACTGGCTCAAGCTTCTCTTTAGCAATGTTTGCCGCCTTTTCATACTTTTTAGTTCGAAGCAGCGGAGATATCAGCTTGTCTTTGACCTGGAGCATTGAGGCCCGACTTTTAGCCATTTGCATTGCACTGGCCATAATACTTAGTAGGTTGGGAATCTTAATTGGCTTAAAGACCATTGCGACATCGCCAATTTCCTTGATCAGCGCACTATCACCTGACTTTCTTTGCTGGGAGGTCGAAAGAACAAAAGCTGCATTGCGTTTTGACTCCATCTCATGGTTACGCCATTTTTGAATGAGGGCAGTGCCTGGTAAGGAATCTAGCTCAAGAGATATCAGACAAAGGTCAAACTTATGGGTGTTATACATATACAGTGCACTTTCCCAGTCCTTAGCTAAAGAACACTGAATCTTATAGGCTTCCAAACCCTGTGCAACTGCATTGAGAACCCCCTGATCATTATCAATCACCAGTATTTTAGAGGGTAAACCGCTTGTCATCTATGGCCTCTAGTGGTCAGTCGCTTATTTTGACTTTAAATACTTCGATGAGACAAACTCTTCGTTGCTAATTTTAATCCATCCAGATTCGGTTAAGGAGCCCTTTACAACCTGATCTTTTCTCAAAACTCTGACGACAGGGTAGGTGTTTGCGGGCCCTTGCCTGACATTCAAATAATAAGCTTTCACAAGAAATTCTGAGGGAGGTGCTGCTGTTTCTTCCTCTGCTTCTTCTTTAATGGGCTCCATACCCACAAACTGAGCGTCTGGATCTAAGTCCTCTTCAAGACCTGCAGATAACTCAGTTCCTGGCCCTAAAGGAGTTCCATCATCTGCGACTCCCTCATTGACCCTCACCTCATCAGAGGTACACGATGGAATTAGTCCAAACACAATAAATTTTACTAGCAAAAAGACGTAAAATGTTCCTTTTTTTCTTACCTTTATAGATTTCATGACCTCTGTTATGCTCCTACTGTTAAGTTGGCTGGATTTATATCGGAACGAGATCTATAGATCTTGACCATCGAAGCTAACGAGTGATTAAACGCTTTAGCAATCCGAGGAAAAATGGTCGAAAATACACTAGTATTTGGTAGCTATTTCAAAAAATGGAAATATGCTAGCAAAACAGATAGTTGGCCTAAAATGTTAGCTCCAGCAATTCTGGGTCAGTTTCTAGGTTGTTTTGCTGCCCAATCTAGCTCTGCTCTTGGTTTCCTTATTGGAATCAGTTTAACCGTATGCAACCTCCTCGTCATAGTATTTTTAAATGACTGGGGTGATCAGAGGGTTGACACCATCAAGCGCCAAATGTTTCCCTCTGAGTGCTCTCCCAAGACGATCCCTGATAGGATCTTAAGATCTCATTCGCTGCTGTTTGCTGGTTTATTTGCTGCATGCTGCATGCTGGTTATTACTGGGTTTGCAGCATGGTACAACCACAGGCCTATGCTTCCGATTTTTGCCATCATCGCATTGCTCATGTTTCAAGCCTACACGTTCTCTCCATTCAAACTAAACTACCGAGGAGGTGGGGAGTTTTTAGAGATGTTGGGCATCGGGTTTGTGCTCCCACTAATGAACTCCTATGCACAAAGTGGTATCATCTGGCATTCCAGCTATTCTCTCTTACTGGGCTCATGCAGCCTCGCCTTGGCGAGCGCCCTAGCTAGCGGTATTTCTGATGAGGACAGTGACCTATCCGGCGGAAAACAAACCTTCGCAACTAGGTACGGTAATACAAGCGTTAAGCAGGCTGTAGCATTTTTTCTTTTTCTCAGTCCTTTGCTTTGGCTGGCAGTGATTCTTAAAAACCCAAGCCTTCCCATTTATATTGCCTTAGCACCAAGTGCGCTTATCTATTATTTTGGCTATAAAATGCAAGGTTTAGCCAAACAATCTAGCAGCCGAGCTTTCAGGGCGCAAAGACGGTATAAATCTTATCTGCACAAAGCTATTTGGCTAAGTATATTATGCATGGGCTTAAGCTTAGTTTTCATTAACTAAGCAAGTCATCTGTGATTTAGCAAAAAGCATGGTAGCAAAGGAAAGCTATGGATAAGCTCTTAACCTGGGCATGTGGAGCCTTAGAACAAGCTGATCGTAAACTCAAGAAGCATCAGCCAAAGCCCCTATCCCTTGATCCAAACAAAGAAACGATCACTCCCTTTGTTGAGCTCGGTAAAGCTCATATCCTTCCTGGTTCAGACCCTGAATTAGTGCGTACTGCAATTACAGGATTTTGTGCGATTGTGGACTCACAGCTCTACCACTATCCTGAGAACATTTTCTGGGATTTTGACTATTTATTTAAAACCATTATCACCCTAAAAAATCCTGAGGCCTGCAAAAATTATTGTCAGACTATTGTGGACCTACAAAAGGGCTATGGAATTCATTCAAAGATCCGTTTTCAGTATATGCATGACTTCACCTTTGGCTTTGATTGGGCAAGATGGGTTGCCAAAGACCCTGAAAACCGTAAGACAATCAAGCCTCTTGATATCGCTTTCTTGGCCTACTTAAAGCAAAGACAAACTGAACTCATTGAGTTGATTGCACATAACGACGAGAAATATCCTAAATTAGACACAGATGCTCCACGCAATCCTTATAAATTTGCCAGAACTCCTGAAGCTGAAAAGAAATTACATATGCAACTAGCGACAAAAGGTTTAGTACCGCTTGAAGCATGGAAAGCAGAGCCTGTTGCACAGTGGGATGAAGACTATACCGGCATTAGAGAAAAGCTTAGTGCCAAGATGATTTAAATTTTTTAAAGAGAGCATCATGGTCCCTTGGCTTAAAGCAGCCCGCATCCCGTCTCAACTATACTTGGCCTCATCACTGTTGTTGGGTCACGCCCTTTTCTTCCAAACAAACCATCGTTTAAATTGGTTATTGGTGCTGGGGTTTGCTATTTTCGGTGTCCTTCTTCAGCTTTATATCGTCTTTGGAAATGATGTTGCAGACTTTGAAACGGATAAATTAAACAAAACTCCAAGCCCTTTTTCTGGGGGCTCTCGGGTCCTGGTCGAGCAATCTTTAAGCCTAAATCAACTCAAAAGTGCCCATTATCTTATGACTTTTTTAAGCCTAGCAACAGGCGCTCTCCTTGGACTTATTTGCAAAAACCCAGTGATTGTCTATTTAACCGTCGCTTCTCTGATCCTTTTGTGGATGTATAGCTACCCCCCTTTCAAATTATCTTATCGAGGGGGTGGCGAGTTTTTGCAAGCCATTGGCCTTGGTGTCATCCTCCCATGCATGGCTTATATTGGCCAAGGTGGGGCTAACCTACCTTTTAACCTTATTTTAGCCTTGATACCGAGCCATGTCGCTTGTGCAATCGGAACGAGCCTACCCGATGAACCTTCCGATCGACTTTCCAAAAAACACACGTTCACGGTAATGCTGGGTCAAAGAAAATCCTGTTTATTGATAGCCTTGCTCCAACTTCTGAGCTTCTTATGTTTAGGCTTGATGGACCCTAAACTCTTTTTTGGAAAAGGGAGCGTAGCCTATTTTGGCTTTTTTATGCTTGGTTTTTTGCTTGGTATGCAAGCAAAGCCAGGACACTGGGGTATGAATGCAAAGGTTTTTTTAGTGATCTTGTTTACCCAAAGCCTCATTGGAATAAGCATTTGGAATTGTTTCCAATAAGGCTGTTTCTGATGACAAAATAAGCTTACCTCATCGTAAAAAGCGAACCATAAAGAGATCTTAAGCTGAAACCGCACTAATTTTCTAAAATATCAATAAATCTTTCCGATGAGAAGGTGCTAATCAATATCTTCTTTGATTGGCTAACAGAGCTTCGAGCGAAACTATGTCGCAGCCTAGAAATACAGTTTTAATAACATTGCTTTTTATTTTTAAGGCATTAAATTCCTATGCTCAAAGTGAAAAAGACAGCCCTGACTTGTTTTACCCAGATGATAGCATTCACGGGTCCACCCTCACCATGGCCTCTGGCGCTTTTATTTTAGGGTCTGGGGGCCCTTGTGACCTCAGTTTTAAGTCATCTGGAAACCCACAAGCAAGCCACTACAGCTGCAAACTATGCACTGGTCCTGAAGAATCTTGCACCAACACCCTTTATACAAACTCTCCTTTTGCTCGCTGCCAGATTCCTCCGCATTATGGCCCAGGTAGTATAGTAAGCATGAAGGCTTGCGTTTATCCAGAAATGGCCTGGGTTCCCGGAAATAACTGTGGACCTGAATTGAAGGAGGTCGTTCCTCCGATTGAGAGCTGTCAAGACGTAGAAAGAAGCCAGGCAAGCAGCTCATCAAATCCGTCTGAGATAGTCAAAGTCTCTGCAATGTCCATGAGCAGCGACCTTTTCAACTACCTAAGGATCAAGGACCAGTGTGTCTTCGAGGATATTTTCGCCTACGATTTGAATCGACTTGAGCCCATCATCGTAAGCTTAGGCCCAGAGTTTTTGACCGAGGCCTTTCGATTCACCGGAACCAAACTAAACCAGCAAGAGCTAGAATTAATCTATAAACTCATTGATGAAGAAAATGAAAAGCAAACTAGGGGTGCTGGCTTGCAGTTGACAGGAACTGAACACGAGCTCCCACTCCCAGAAAACTCGAAGCCTCTCAGCACAAGAGTCATAGATATACTTGGGATCGGCCCCTACGGACGACAGGCTGCAGATCTTGTCAGAACCGTGGGCTCCTACGGAGTTTGGGGCATTCAACAAGCTTCCCGAGCTGCTGCTGATGAAGCTTATAGAACAGCTGCTGACATATTTTGGATTATGGGAGGTGGAGCAGGCAACCAACAAGAGTTTAGACAGTCCCTTCAGTACGTAGGGTAACTCCAAATAAATATTCTACCCACTATTCATGTGTGATCAGAACGCTATATTTTGGTAGAAACGGATGCC
>JABSRF010000129.1 GCA_013215275.1 Oligoflexales bacterium
GGCATCCGTTTCTACCAAAATATAGCGTTCTGATCACACATGAATAGTGGGTAGAATATTTATTTGGAGTTACCTTAAATGCAGAATCCATACAAACCTGCCGGGAGGTTTTCATGCACCAGTGGCTTATAATTTGGCAATTACTCACCTCAGCGATGTTTTTCATCCCCATTCCTAGCTCAGGGCAAACAGTGGCTGTGGCAAGCGGCAGTCAGAAAAGCCGAGTTGACCGCCTTTTTAGAGTGAGGAATTCCAGACTCAAGCAGGGCATCTATATAGCCCGTGTGCAAGATGGTAAAGTGATCTACAAAAGCCAAGAGAGTGAGCTATTTAGCCCTGCTTCGGTCACTAAGCTTGTCACCTCGGCTGCCTTACTTCACTATTTTGGCCCGACCTTTCGCTTCAAAACCAAAATTGGCCATTCAGGAAGTTTCACAAATGGCATTCTCAAGGGAAACCTCATTATCGAAGGCGACGGCGATCCTAGCTTCGTTTCAGAGACCCTCTGGGGTGTTGTTGCTGATTTAAAGCATATGGGCTTAAAAGAGGTGTCTGGAAATATTCTCATTAACAATAGTATTTTTAGCGGCAGCATCCGTGATGAAATTAGGAATGAAGGCAAGAACGCTTCAAATCATGCCTATGATGCACCAGTCACTGCCTTTGGAGTCAATTTTAACACCCTCGCCATTGCCATCTTTCCCGGAAGCAGGGTTGGTGAAAAAACTAGGGTTGAACTGGACCCTTACCCGATTGGTGGGGTGCTCATTGATAATCGGATAAAAACTAGCCGTAGCAATTCGCGAGCGAGTTATCGGGTAAGCCGCGTAAGCCTCGCAGGGGGGAAATCCAAGATTGTTTTATCTGGCAGGATTCCACTTGGCTACCCCCTTCAAAAGATATACCGCTCCGTAAATGACCCCGTCTTGACCTCAGGGGAAATTTTTCGAAGATTTCTGAAAGAACAGGGAATTGTGGTTAAGGGCACAGTCACGGAAACAACAGCTCACGCTGAGCATACCCTACTAACCGTGCCTAGCAAGCCTATCGAGACCATCATCCGCGATTTAAATATCCATTCAAATAATTTTATAGCTGATGTGATGGTCAAGCGTTTAGGAGCCCAAGACTTAAGTAAAAACTATAGCGCCATAAATAGCCAAGGCAGCTACGAAAATGGCATGAAAGCGATCACGAAGTTCCTTAGCAAAGACGTTGGAATAAACACTGCATTTGTTCTAGAGAATGGCTCTGGGTTGACGAGCCAGAACCGTTTAAGCGCGGAACAGGTTTCTAAATTGCTTATTTACATGGCTAAGCGTTGGGACTTATTTCCTGAGTTTTTAGCAAGCCTTCCTACTTCCGGCAAAACAGGAACTCTTGAGAAAAGGTTTCAATCTGCAGCAACAACAAGCTTACAAGGGCACATTCGTGCAAAGACCGGAACTTTAACAGACCCTTATACTGTGTCTTCTCTTGCTGGATATGTTAATCACCCTAAGCATGGTATCTTAGCCTTTACGATCATTCAAAATGGAAAGCTAGGCCAGCGCCAACCTGGAATTTTAGACCTTCAAGAAAGCCAGGAAATAGGTTTACTAGGTGTTACCCGCTATCTATAATTCATCCCCCAAAAACGGATCTTCTAAATAAGGTTGAGAACAATGGATTTTGAAAAAGAAGCATTAAGCTATCATATGGAAACTCCCAAAGGAAAAATTGCAATTAAATGCACTAAACCTTTGGACACTCAAGAAGATCTAGCAAAAGCTTACTCTCCTGGAGTCGCGGGGCCTTGTAGAAAAATTGCCGAAGACGAGAATGAGACGTTTCGCTATACCTCCCGGGGAAACCTGGTTGGAGTTATCAGTAACGGAAGTGCTGTGCTTGGCCTTGGAAACATAGGCCCTTTCGCAGCAAAGCCTGTCATGGAGGGCAAGGCAATGCTCTTCAAAAAGTTTGCTGATATTGATGTCTTCGATATTGAAGTGAACGCAAGCGACCCGGATGATTTTATCAGTACCGTTAAAAGCCTCGAACCGACATTTGGTGGGATTAACCTTGAAGATATTAAGGCTCCTGAGTGTTTCTATATCGAAGAAAAACTCAAAAAAGAGATGAACATTCCTGTTTTTCATGACGACCAACATGGAACCGCTATCATAGCAGCAGCAGCTTTTATCAATGCGCTCGAACTCACGAAACGCAAGCTTAGCGAAATCAAGGTGGTTTTTAGTGGAGCCGGAGCTGCAGCCATTAGCTGCGCTTCACTATTTAAAACGCTAGGGGTCGGCTCCGAACAAATTTTAATGTGTGACAGCAAAGGAGTGATTCACTCTGAGAGAGAGGATTTAAACCCTTATAAAAAGCGCTTTGCTAACAAAACCGATCGCCGAACTTTAGCCGATGCTTTAGAAGGTGCCGATGCCTTTGTCGGGGTTTCAACAGCCGATATATTGACACCTCAGATGTTGCAAACAATGGCGAAGAGCCCCATTGTCTTCGCCCTAGCTAACCCCAACCCTGAAATAAACCCTGAGCTTGCAAAGCGTACGAGAGCTGATGTCATCATGGCCACTGGCCGCTCAGACTTCCCTAACCAGGTCAACAACGTGCTTGGTTTTCCCTATATTTTCCGAGGTGCCTTAGATGTACGGGCTACGACCATTAATGAAGAGATGAAGCTTGCAGCGGTTCATGCCATTGCACAGTTGGCGAAAGAAGATGTGCCCGAAGAGGTGATGAATGTTTATAACCGCTCTGACTCATATATTTTCGGTCGAGACTACTTAATCCCTAAACCTGTGGACCACCGGGTACTGTTAAAAGTCGCTCCAGCTGTCGCAAAAGCCGCGATGGACACAGGGGTCGCCCGTAAAACTTTGGACTTAAGAGAGTATTGCGAAGAAATTGAGAGAATCTTAGGGCCTACCCGTAAGGTCATCCGCAACCTCCGTACAGAGATCGCAGCACAGTCTTCAAGCAAGAAATTCATCCCGAAAATTGCTCTCACGGCAGGAGCAGATCATCGGGTTTTACGAGCAGCAAAACAATGCACCGAAACTGGGGAGGTAAGGATCTGCCTTCTGGGAAAAGAGGAGAAAATTAAAGAAACAGCCCAAAGTCTTGGAATCCAAGATTTAAAGGGGATTGAAATCATTGATCCTAACTTGAGCCCTGTTGCAGACGATTACGCCCAGTGCTTATATGAGCTTCGCAACCGCAAGGGGGTTTCCCGTACCATTGCCGAGCACGTCATCACTGATGAAAACTATTTTGCCGCAATTATGCTTCACCGTGGAGACGTGGACGGGGTGATCAGTGGGGTCAAGAGCCCTTACAACAAAGCAATCAAGCCTCTGCTGGAAATCATTAGAACTGAAGAAGGCAAGACCCTTGCTGGTGTTTACATGCTTGTGAAAGACAAGACTTTAACTTTTGTTGCTGATTGTACCGTCAATATCGATCCAGACAGTGAGCAGTTAGCAGATATAGCCTTATCGGCAGCAGAAATCGCTAAGCATTACACCAATGACCCTATCCGAGTCGCTATGCTTGGCTTTGCAAGCTTTGGTGCGAGCAGCCATGATAAGGCCAAGAAGGTCTCCCGTGCAGTAAAAATAATAAAGAAAAGAGCACCTCAGCTAGAGGTTGATGGGGAAATGCAGGCTGATGTCGCACTAGATCCTAGCTTGCGCAGCACCGAGTTTCCTTTTTGCAACCTCAAAGGCAGAGCAAATGTCCTTATTTTTCCTGACCTAAACTCAGCTAACATATCATATAAGTTACTCACAAGCTTTGGAGAGGTTAGCCCAACAGGGCCAATTTTGGTGGGTATAAAGAAACCAGCACACGTCATGCAGCGAACTGCTTCAGTACAAGAGCTAATCGATATGATTTATCTGAGTGCCCATCAGGTGATGATTAGAAAAAAGGAAACAACGGTCTCACCGTAAAAGAGCATCCGGAAATGAAATTTCCGCTCCAATCGGTAAGTTGTGTCTTTGAAGGTGGGTGAAACAGATCAAGACCCGTACAAAGCTTCTTTTAAAATATTCTTTGCTACAACAGGAGAGGTATTGATATAGCGGCTAGGGCAGTTTACCGAGCTGTCTGTTGCGGTCAGTAAGCGATTGTAGATAGCTTCTAAGAGAGCGATCCCTTCCTTACTATCATGAGCTGCGTAGTACTCCAATTTCTCTTTATGCCGTCCAACTGCCTTTCGTGCCATTGAGCGCAAAAGGTCTTGACACCTTTGGGGCTTCGATTGAAACATCTGGCTTGGTAGGCTCACCTTACTCGGAGAAGCTTTAGGTGCGGCAGGCTCGTCAGATTTAGAAATCCGGGTTAATGGTGCTTTTTTATTGCGAATCTTTTGAATTCTTGACCTTAAGGTTTGCCACCGGACCCCATAACGATTAAACAGCCTACCGTCAAACTTGGAGTCGATCTCTTCTTTTGTTAGGTAACCTTGCCAATTTAGAAAGATAGCACCGACTCCCTGGGTTCTGAGCTCGGTTATCAGTGCACTTTCACAAATATCAACCCCAGTTTGCTTAAAGTAGCGACTAACAATCACACAGTCGAACGAATGAAGAAGGCTTGCATCTTTTCCAGCCGCATCCAACAGTTCTTGGCAGTCTTTGTAGTATTCTAAACTAGCTTCTTTATTTAAAGCTTTCTCCCACCCAAGCTGTACCTGTGGGTCTTCATCAATAAGACAAACTTTAGGTTTAACTCTCATATTCCTTCCACTCAAATGCAAAAAGTATCGTAACGTTTGGGAGCAAATTCTTAGCCCCCAAATGCTTCATAAGAAGCCTGTCAGTTTGTAACCAACACAGCTCTCTCAAGTTCGAGCATTTCAATAATTCCCCTTCTGTAAAAAGATAGGCCTTGCTAATGAACCTACACTGAAGGGTATTCTTGGTGAGCTAACGCCCTGCTTGCTAAGACGAGCAAACAAATGACTTAGTTAGGTTTGACAAAATTTTCAAGGGATAAATGTTAAATGCAATTATTTCAAATTGTTAAGAAGATTGAACAGTCTCTAAAAAACGCCCAAATTCCTAGGTTGTCTTCTTTTTAAAATCAGTCTCATACCAGCCTGTTCCTTTAAGAACAAAACTTGAAGAGCTTATAATTTTCTCTAGAGTATTCTCTTTTTTACAGTTGGGGCAATTCTTAGGGTGGGAAGCAGTCATCGATAAAAGAACTTCCGAAACCTGGCCGCAAGACCGGCACTTAAACTCGTAAACAGGCATAATATTCCTCGTACCCATCAATCATTTTATTAGAATTTTATCAGCTGGAAAAAAGGTTCGCCGCTTTCGCTATTTGAGCAAAGTTCCAATGAGCTTTTCTCTCGTGCTCAAATCTTTGCGTTTTCTCCAGAAAACAAACCATCCACTCAATCTCTTGACCACATCACCAACGTATACGTACTCGTCTTCTTTTTTATCTGGAAACAAGACGCAAGAAGTAATGAGTTGATGATGGATTTTCTTGGTAAGCCGATGCCTAACATCGTCATACCTAGCGACAACCTTGGGGGCTCCAGATGGAAATTGTGTTTCCATATGCAAAACCTCATGAGCTTACGCAAACTAAAGGTGAGTATATATATGAATGAAGCCGTGGATACAATAAGAACTTTCACCAAGACGGAAGCTTAGATAAAGCCTTAAAGTCCTTCTTAATATTAAAACATTTTACAGGAGGGATGAAAAGGATCTTGCTTCACCCTTACCAAGTGCTGCTCAGCTGGACGAAGTGCCTTCCATCTCCCGCGGAAGTTCCCCCACCTCCCCAGGCATCTCGGTAGAAGCCGAAATATAGGGTCAAGAACCTAAGCGATGCCTTAAGGCCGTAACTCTGCTGGTTTTTATACCTTCCTGCAGACAGCTCTAACAAGCCCCTGAAAAGAGTAAAACTCAGCCCGTATTGATGACTCGTTGCATGATGGTAGTCTAAGCCATCATCCCATAGGTAGGCATAGTGTGCCGTGAGGTCGAAACGGCTGCCAAAATAGACCTGCTGTTGTAAGCGCCCCCCAAGAGCCACCTGAGGCTTATCCGAAGAAGGCGCGGCACTACCCGGCTTAGCTAAATAGGACATTCTTTTGTATTTGAGACCGCCAAAATTGCGAATGCTCCCACCGAGTTTTAGGATTCGATTGACAAAATGCTTAACCATTAGGAGGCCGAAGTCCAGCCCAAGCCCGAACCCCTCTTTGCCTCTTTCCGTAGGCTTTATAATCGAGCTATCCTCAAAAATCTCAAAAGCGTCCCTATGGACCAAATGCTCAAACTTATAACTTGGTTTAAGGGCTATGCCTAGAACCAGCTGCCGATGTACGAACGGTCTGGCTACCGGGACAATAAGCCCAGATCGCATAACGACGCTCATATCAAGAATCAGTAAAACGCGGCCTCTGACGATAGAATTTGCCAAGGTATGAACATAAAAACCAAAACCTGTATGAGGCCGAGGAATAAATGCCCCTCCCATGAAGCTACTGATATGTAGAGGCTTCCCAATGAGCGTCTCCACCTCCTCTACCTGTCGTTGCTTGTCATCTTTTAATGAGGAAATTTTATTGGCTAGTTCATTAAGCCTTCGCCCTAGTAAGTTATAACTGAGCCCTAACGAGTAAGCCGAGATTGGTGTTAGCAAGCTAGCGGGATTGTAGAAGATCGCATTTTCAGCTTGAGGGCTAACGATATCGGCATTCCCTTTTCCCAACTCTGAAGGGACCTGCACACTGTGAGCCCTTAAACAACGATGAGGATGAAGCAACGGTAAGATGAAAAAAAAGAGCTGGTATTTAGATAGCTTCACTTTCCTGCCATTTCGAAGAAATGCTTAAGCAGATCCTCTTGATAACCATCTTTTAGCTTGTCTTTGAACTCGTCCTCTAGCTTTGAATCTCTATCTTTGATCACCTTAAGAATAAACTCTGAGGGCTTCTGCTTCCCCCCAATGATATCAAGGACGTTTTCTTTAAGCTCGTCTGGGCTTAGATTAGTATAGCCTAGGTACTTTTCCACTAGCTTTTTGTGAGCTGCAAATTCCGCATCAATCATCTTTCTCAAGATTTCTTGAAGAAATTTTTCACCCAACTCCCTTATATTGATCGATATTTTAGTCTTTTTGTAGTCCCAGTATGGCTTCACTTTGTCGAGATACCGAGAGATAATTTTCTCAGACTTTGGTGGCAGGTGGTCCACAAGCTGAATCAGCTCATAGAGTTCTGATTCAATAAGGGTTAAGTTATCCTTCTTAAAGACTTGATAGGCTTCCACAATCGTGTCGGAGAGAGCCTGAGTTTTTTGGATTTGGTCTAAATCCAGTAAGGTTTCCTTTGTCAGGTATACGATGTAGATAGTTTTATAAAAAAAAAGTTCTGAAAGGTTCGCCCTATTCTGAGATATAGAGAAAGGTAACAAGTTTTCGAAAAGATCCTTCGCTTTTTCCAAATCCGCTTTAGTTTTGTCGTTTACCTCAGGCCAAAGATTCATAATATCTTTGATGATGTCTACTTCCTTTTCTGTCCCTTCTTCTTCCAGTGCATACACAGCTTTGACGATTTCGAAGGTATCAATCCCATTTCTTGCGAGTAGTGATTGCGCCAAGTATTCACTCACTTTTTCATTGTCAATCCTCATCATTTCAAGAATTTCAATTGACTGCTCATACTCTTCTTTTTCGAAATGCTGAATTGCAAGAGCTAATTTTTGATCTTGCTCATTCTTTTTCTTCTGTTTTGCAACTTGACAAGCTGGGACCAAGAATAGGCACAATAGAATCCACAACTTATGATGGCACCTAGTCCATAGGATTGTTTTTATTATGATTTTGTTCAAGAAAACAGTCCTCTTTAACTAAGTACTTAAAGTTTCTTATCTAATGTCCGACGACTGTAAGAGAGCGGGAAATACTTGCATTTATAATACCATAAATCATGGAAGGTTTGGTGACTTATGGCACCTGTGGTTCTGGTGGTTGACGACTCCAAAACGGTTAGGATGACCATGTCCAAAATGCTGAGAGATTTAGGCTTAGCAGCTGCCGAAGCTTCAACAGGCGATGAAGGCCTAAGACTCTTAAGAGAAAACCCACAGGTTAAATTAGTGCTCGCAGATTATAATATGCCCGACCTAAATGGCATTGAGATGGTTAAACGCATAAAAAGTGACCAAGACTTAAAGCATATACACTGCGTTATGGTAACGTCGATTGGCGTTGAAGCAGATAGGCTTCTCGAAATAGCAAAAGATGCTGGAGTGATTGCCTGGCTTACAAAGCCAGTTAACAGAAGGCAACTTAAAAGCTTAGCCCTAAAACTGGGAGTGAGTTGATGGTAGAACCTAGCAAATCAAAACCAAATGCTTCTTTGACAGAAATCAGTCATGATATCCACAATATTTTTAGACTTAAGTCGCTTGAAACCTTGCAGCTTACCTTAGACAGACAAGATATATCCATATCAGAAGTCCCCAACCATGATGATTTTCTCTATGGTCAGATGATGGGCTATATTTTGATACACGGCAAGAGCATGAAAGCCAGCTTCAAGATCCACTATTCTCAACCCCTTGCTCAAGATATAACAGCTGAACAATTAGGTTTAGTCCCAGAAAAAGTCAATATGGATACGACCAACGATTTCATGCGAGAATACTGCAATTTAGCTGCTGGTTACATATCAGATGCTTTTGCATTTAATAATATCATAACCGATATTAGTATCCCCCTCATTACAGATGGGTTTGATGAAGTTTGGTTTTCAGACAACACAAGGCCGCTTGATCAAAAAGACTACTGGCAATTAGTGTGGTGAGACTATAGCCTGATCTTATCTGATGTCATTCAAATAAGAGATTTGGAAGTGTTTGAAGGCTTAAAACTTCCACAAAAAAATGCCCGATCAAATGACGAGGGCATTACGTTTTTATGAACACTGCCAAAAAGAATGAAAATCCAGACTCTCATCATCCGGTAAGTCACACAGGCTTACATGTCACTCATGAAATTGTGGTCCAACTTGAACGCTCTAAAAGGGCTTCGGAAAACCTGGTTTATAACCTCCCCGAATTGGTGCTCATCATTGACCAAAATGCCCGAATTCTTAAAGCAAATAAAGCAGTGGAAAAGCTACTTGATGCTAAGAGTGGTTCGTTAATCTATTCCAACCTTTCTAGATTTTTTTCAGATGCAAGTTGGGAGCATTTCAAAGAAAACATTAAAAGCCTGGAACAAAACACAAAGGTCCCCATCACCAACTTCGACCAAGCCATAGATGGTTTCAACCTGCATGTAAAACACTATCATTGGAACGTTAGAAGAATCATAGGACTTTCAAACCGTAGGGGCCCTCTTTTTTATGTGGTAGGCCATGACATAACTGAGATTAGGTTAATGTTTGAAAAAATCCAAGAAAGCCATGCCAGCTTGGAGAGTCATAGCCTTGAGCTTGAACACCTTTTAGAAAAAGTCCAAAAGCAAAAGGTTCAGATTATTGAGTCATCTAAACTTGCGCAACTAGGCCCTAATCAAGTGACCTTTATAATGGCATAATTTTCAAGATTTTCACTGGATACATGAGCAAATTCACCATATTTT